>NZ_JBIUYD010000018.1:0-191506 GCF_044744345.1 Kitasatospora sp. NPDC087315
GCCGCCGGCATCTGGCACAACAACCTGATCGGCGCACCGGTCACCCGCTCGCTGATCGCCTACGACCACTGATCACATCGGATCTACTCGTCTAGAGGCCCTGGGCGAGCAGGAGTTCGTGGGCCAGGCGGGCGCTGCGGGCGGCCTGCTCGGGGTCGGGTTCCTGGTCGGGGATCTCCTCCATCCCCTGGACGAGGGTGCGGATCGCCTGCCCGAGGGCCTGGACCTGGGACTCCAGCATCTCCACGCGCTCAATGGCGCTTTCGAGGTCTCGACCGGGCGGGTGGAGGCCGTCGCCGGGTGAGTCGCTGGTGGCGGGGTCGGTGGTGGGGTGGGTCGTCATCGGTTGCTCCTGCGGGGGTGGTTGTGTCGGGGGGCTTGCCCGGCGGGTGTGATGAGGCCGTAGCAGCCGTCGTAGCGGTGGCGGACGGGACGGGCCCGGGCGCGGCGACCAGCTCCAGGGCCTTGGTGTCGACCTCGGTTCCGGTTCTCATACGAGCCCTCCTCGGGCGGAACCGTGGCTCTTCGGGGCCGCCACACCGTGATGCAGCGCGGTACACCCGGCTGGAGCGCGAGGCAGGTGCGGCTGCCCGTACGGCTGACGGCATCCGGCGTGCCCACTCGGCCCCGGTACGGTTGCGTCCCGGTTTCCCGGGCCGACCGTGGACCACTCCGTACCCGACGCTAGTCCGGTTCGCGCCCAGAAGCGATGGCCGCGCGGCCCCGCCCGGTGGTCTGCTCCCGGGCGATCGTCAATTTCCGGGCCGCGCCTTGCGCTCGCCGAGATTCTCCGTGCCGGGCGCGGGCCCGGATGTCAGTCGTGCGGGATGACGGCGACGGGGCAGACCGCGTGGTGGATCGCGGCGTGGGCCACCGGGCCGATGCGTGGTCCCAGGCCGGTGCGGTACCCGCCGCGCCCCACTACGAGAAGGCTTGCGCCGGGTGCGATGTCCACGACGGCCCGGCCCGGGCCGTCGTGGCTGAGGTGCTCCACCACGTGGACGGTGGGGAACTTCTCGCGCCATGGGAGCAGCGCCTCGTGCAGTGCCTGCTGGTCCGACTGTTGCAGAGACTCCTTGGGCGGCCGGTCCCAGCTGAGGGCCACTGGCCGGCGAGTGGTGGCGTGGACGGCGAGCAGGGGCGTGCGGCGTCTGGCGGCGGCGCCGAAGGCGAACCCGACCGCGCCCTCGTACCCGGAGCGGAGACTCATGCCAACGGCCACCGCGCCGGGCCGCGCGGCGGGTGTGCGGGTGCCCTCCGGTTCCTCGCAGGCGCGGACCAGCACCACGGGCCGTTCGAACCGGGCGACGGCGTGCAGGGCGAGCGAGCCGAGCAGGTAGCCCTGGACGCTGCCCAGCCCCTGCGAACCGAGCACCAGCATCTCCGCGTTGCGGGCGGCGGGCAGCAGTGCCGTCGGGGTGTCCACGGGCAGGACTTCGCTGATGACGGGTACGTCGGGGTAGCGCTTGAGCAGGTCGCTCTCCGCGTCCTGGAGGATGCGCTGCGCTGCCCGGGCCTGTGGGTGCTCACCGGGGACGTTCTGCGCCGTCATGGAGCGCAGGATCCACAGGTGCAGCAGCCGTACCGGTAGCCCGCGCAGTTGCGCCTCCTGGGCTGCCCAACGGGCGGCGGACAGGCTCTCGGGGGAGCCGTCGAGGCCGACGGTGATCTCCGGTTGCATGGTGGTTGCCTCCGTGTCGTCATTTCTGCCCGATCTCTGCCGGACCGGACGGGCCGTGGCAGCTCAGACGGTGGAGCCGGCTTTCCCGCCCGGTGGGACCATGACGGTCGCGGTGTGCCCCGTGTGGCCGTCGGCTCCTCGCGGTACTGCCGTCCGAGCGCCCCGTGACAGCCTCCCGCACTTCACGGCGGTACCACGTCCAGCCTGGACAACGGCGGCACCGGTCGCACTTCGGGCGGCCGGGGCAGCCGCCTGTGGGAACGGTGAGACTGGGAAGTGATGGACCACTGCACGGCGGTGGTGAAGACGGCGGAGCCGGCCGGCCCGCCGGGAACGGGAGTCGACCGATGGCTGGGAACGGGCGCGACGGACAACGCCGGCTGACCGGCGAGCTGGCCGAGCTGGTCCGGCTGGCGGGCGCGGCAATGAGCGAGGTCATGGACGGGCTGACCGGCTCGGCCGCCGTGGCGGAGGGGGCGACGGCTGCCGACAAGGCGCTGGCAGAGCTGCGTGAGCGGATCGAGGAGGACGCGGCAGGCGTGTTGCCGGGCAGGACCGCACAGAGGTCGGACCGGCACGCGATCGTCGTCGGCGTGCATGTGGGTACCGAGGTGGAATGCCTGGCGGATCTCGCTGAGCAGCTGCTGCGACTGGCCTGGTCGCGCCAGTCGGCCGAGCCGTGGCCGGAGCGGCTGAGGCTGCCCCTGCGCGGAATGGGCGAGGTCGTGCTGGTGATGCTCGCCAAGGCCGCTGACACGCTGGAGGCCGAGGCCGCCGAAGCCCGCGCGGATCTGCTCGCGGAGCAGCACGAGGTCGCCCAGCGGCAGCGCCTGTTGTACGAGCTGCTGCTGTCCGGGGCCGAACCTGCCGGGGCCGGAGACAGCGCCGACGCGACCCTGCTGGCGTGTTACTACCAGCGCTGTGCCGACCACGCCGTCTCCGTCGCGCGCCATGCGGTCCTGTTTTCGGCGGCCGGGGGCCGGTGAGGCGGGCGAGTCTGCCGACCGCCAGTGCCGCGGTGGTGACCGCCGTCAGCGCGGCCTCGTGACCGTGACCGGTGGCCACCGGGGAAGGCCGCCCGTGCCTCCCGTCCGCCGGGGTCGAGTTTCCGGTCATGCGGTGCCGGCGGCGGCGGTGGCGTCCAGGATCAGCTGCCAGGTGGCCTGGTTCAGGACGCTGCCGCGGTGGGTCACCAGCAGGGCGGCCTGGAGCGGGTCGGTCGGATCGATCGCCGGTGGGCCGCCGCCACGGGTCAGATGCCGGAGGAGCGCCGTGACGTTGTGTGCGAAGGCGGTCGATGCGGTGGCGGGTACCTGCGACGGGAGGTTGCCGGCGCCCATCACCGTGACTCCGTCACCGACCGGCGTCGTGGTGTCCGGTTCGGCGCCCTCGACGTTGCCGCCCAGCGGGCCGACTGCCAGGTCGACCACGACCGAGCCGGGGCGCATCGCGCGCACCGCGTCGCCGGTCAGCAGCGTCGGTGGTGGCCTGTCGGGCGGGTCGACGGAGGCGAAGACCAGGTCGAAGCCGGGGAGCGCGGCGGCCAGCCCGTGGCGCAGCTCGTCCTGCTCGGTGTCGAGGGCCTGGGCCAGTCCCGCCGCGCCGGTCACCGGGGGAAGGTTCGGCAGGTCGAGCAGGGTGGCGCCGAGCGCGACGGCCTCCGCCCGCTCGCGGCGCCGCAGCTCATGGACGTGGACGAGCGCGCCGAGGCGGCGGGCCGTGTCGACCGCCTGCAGGCCTGCGGCCCCGGCGCCGACGACCAGGGCCCGGACGGGCTCGAAGGACGCGGTCGTCGAGCCCCAGGGCGGCAGGCAGCGGTCCAGCCGGTCGGCCGCGGTCAGCACGGCCCGGTAGCCGGCGATCCGGGCCTGCGAGGTGCGGGCATCCATGGGGTATCCGTCGCTCATCTTCTCCGGTACCAGGTCGAGACCGATCGCGGTGAGGCCCTGGTCGGCCCATTGGCGGACCAGGAAGGGGATCAGGGTCGGCCGGAGCAGGGCGATCAGCAGCTGACCCGGGCGAAAGCGGTGGGTGAGACCGAGGTTGGGGCTCTGTACGCCGAGCAGGATGTCCGCGCGGCGCAGCAGGTCGGTGCGCGGAACGAGACGCGCGCCGACGGCGGTGTAGGCATCGTCGGGGCACCAGGCGCGGGTGCCGGCGCCGGGCTCCACCAGGACGGTCAGGCCCAGCGCGCCGACGGTGCGGACCAGTTCGGGGACGAGAGCCACCCGCCGCTCACCGGGTGCCGTCTCCCGCAGGACCCCCGCCGTCATAGCCGTCACAGCCGTTGCCACCGCCCTTCGGAGCAGGCCGACATGCCCAGTATGTCGCGTTTTGAGAGGCTGGATCCCCCGGACGGACCACCGGCAGCCGAGGAGCGGACGACCGGACGAGCGGACGACCGGACGAGCGGAGGGAGCCGGCGGTGGCAGGCAGGGGCTGGCAGTTCTGGGTGGACCGGGGCGGTACCTTCACCGACGTGGTCGCGCTCAGCCCGGACGGGCGGGTGCTGACCCACAAGCTGCTCTCGCACGACCCGGCGAGATACCGCGATCCCGCCGTCGCCGGAATCCGCGCGCTGCTGGGTCGCGAGGGCGGCCGGGCCGGTGCCGATCGGATCGAGGCGGTCCGGATGGGCACGACGGTGGCGACCAACGCCCTGCTGGAGCGCAAGGGCGAGCCGACGGCGCTGGTGATCACCCGCGGCTTCGCGGACGCGCTGCGGATCGGCTACCAGAACCGGCCGCACATCTTCGACCGTGAGATCAAGCTGCCCGAGCCGCTGTACGGCCGGGTGATCGAGGTGGACGAGCGGATCACGGCCGAGGGCACCGTACTGCGCGCGCCCGATCTGGAACGGCTCGCCCACGACCTGCGCCGCTGCTACCGGGACGGCATCCGTGCGGTCGCGGTGGTGTGCCTGCACAGCTACCTGCACCCCGCGCACGAGCGGGCGGTCGGTCGGCTCGCCGAGGAGATCGGCTTCCCGCAGGTCTCGCTCTCCAGCGAGGCCAGCCCGCTGATGAAGCTGGTGCCGCGCGGCGACACCGCCGTGGTGGACGCCTACCTGTCGCCGGGGCTGCGCCGCTATGTGCGGGAGGTGGCCGAGGAACTGCGCGGCGTGCGGCTGATGTTCATGCAGTCCAACGGCGGCCTTGCCGAGGCCGGGCACTTCCGCGGCAAGGACGCGATCCTCTCCGGGCCGGCCGGCGGCATCGTCGGCATGGTGCGGATGTCGCAGCTGGCCGGCTTCGACCGGGTGATCGGCTTCGACATGGGCGGCACATCCACCGACGTCTCGCACTACGCGGGCGAGTACGAGCGGGTGCTCACCACCCAGGTGGCGGGCGTGCGACTGCGCGCGCCGATGCTGGCCATCCACACCGTGGCGGCCGGCGGCGGTTCCGTCCTGCACTTCGACGGCAGCCGGCTCCGGGTCGGCCCCGACTCGGCCGGGGCCGACCCGGGACCGGCCGGCTACCGCGGCGGCGGACCACTGACCGTCACCGACGCCAACCTGGAACTCGGGCGGATCCAGCCCGAGTACTTTCCACAGGTCTTCGGCCCCGATGGCGACCGGTCGCTCGACCTCGACCTGGTGCGGCGCCAGTTCGCGCAGCTGGCAGAGGAGATCGGCGCCGCCACCGGAGAACGGCGCTCACCCGAGCAGATCGCCGAGGGGTTCCTGCGGATCGCGGTGGGCAACATCGCCAACGCCGTCAAGCGGATCTCGGTGCAGCAGGGCCGCGACGTCACCCGGTACGCGCTGACCACCTTCGGCGGGGCAGGAGGGCAGCACGCCTGTGCGGTGGCCGACGCGCTGGGCATCCGTACGGTGCTGGTGCCGCCGATGTCCGGGGTGCTCTCCGCGCTGGGTATCGGCCTGGCCGACACCACGGTCCTGCGGGAACGAGCGGTGGAGCGTGCGCTCGAACCCGCCTCGATGCCGGCGGTCCGGGAGATCGCCGGAGAGCTGGAGGCAGCGGCCCGGACCGAACTGCTCGACCAGGGCGCCGCTACCGAGCGGATCCGGGTGACGCACCGGGCACGGCTGCGCTACGACGGTACTGACACCACGCTCGCGGTCGAGCTGGCCGGGCCCACCAGGATGGCCGCCGCGTTCGAGGCCGTGCACCGCGCCACCTACTCGTTCCTGATGGACCGTCCGATCGTCGTCGAGGCCCTGCTGGTGGAGGCCACCGGCCTCAGCGAGCAGCCCGATCTCGGCGCCCTGGGCACACCGGGCGGACTTCCCGGCGAGGCGCACACGGTGCGGCTGTACACCGGTGGCGCCTGGCGCGAGGTGCCGCTGCTGGAACGAGAGCGGATGCGTCCGGCACACACCGTCACCGGCCCGGCGGTCATCGCCGAGGCCAACGCCACCACCGTGGTCGACGAGGGCTGGCGGGCGACGCTGGCCCCGACCGGGCACCTGTTGGTGGAACGCTCCGGCGCCCGCGCCGAACCGGGCGTCGGCACCGCAGCCGACCCGGTGCTGCTGGAGATCTTCAACAACCTCTTCATGGCGATCGCCCAGCAGATGGGCGCCCGGCTGGAGTCGACCGCCCAGTCGGTCAACATCAAGGAGCGGCTGGACTTCTCCTGCGCGCTCTTCGACCCCGACGGCAACCTGGTCGCCAACGCCCCGCACATCCCGGTGCACCTGGGCTCGATGGGCACCACCGTGAAGGAGGTGATCCGCCGCCGGGCCGGCGCCATGAGGCCGGGCGACGCCTACGCGGTCAACGACCCGTACCACGGTGGCACCCACCTGCCCGACATCACCGTGGTGACACCGGTCTTCGACAGCGATCGCGACGAGATCCTCTTCTTCGTCGCCTCCCGGGGCCACCATGCCGAGCTCGGCGGAATCTCCCCCGGCTCGATGCCGGCGACCAGCCGGGAGATCCACCAGGAGGGCGTGTTCTTCGACAACTGGCTCCTGGTGGCGGACGGCAGACTCCGCGAGGCCGAGACCCGGAAGCTGCTCACGGAGGGACCCCACCCCTCCCGCGACCCCGCCACCAACCTCGCCGACCTGCGCGCGCAGGTCGCCGCCAACCAGAAGGGCGTGGACGAAGTCGCCGCGATGATCGAGCACTTCGGGCTGGACGTGGTGCAGGCTTACATGCGGCACGTGCAGGACAACGCCGAGGAGGCCGTGCGCCGGGTCATCGACTCCCTCCAGGACGGGCAGTACCGGTACGAGACGGACTCCGGCGCGGTGATCGCGGTGCGGGTCGAGGTCGATCGCGCACAGCGCAGCGCCACGATCGACTTCACCGGTACCGCCGCTCAGCTCGACTCCAACCTCAACGCACCGTCGGCCGTCGTCACCGCCGCCGTGCTCTACGTCTTCCGCACCCTGGTCGCCGACGACATCCCGCTCAACGACGGCTGCCTGCGCCCGCTGCGCATCGTCGTACCGCCCGGCTCGATGCTCGCGCCCGTCTACCCGGCGGCGGTGGTCGCGGGGAACGTCGAGACCTCGCAGGCGATCGTCGGCGCACTCTACGCCGCACTCGGCGTCCAGGCCGAGGGCTCCGGGACGATGAACAACGTCAGCTTCGGCAACGAGCAGCACCAGTACTACGAGACGGTCGCCTCCGGCTCGGGAGCGGGCGAGGGCTTCGACGGTGCGAGCGTGGTGCAGACACACATGACCAACTCCCGCCTCACCGACCCCGAGGTCCTCGAATGGCGCCTGCCGGTCCTGCTGGAGGAGTTCGCCGTGCGCCACGGCAGCGGTGGTGCGGGCCGTTGGCGCGGTGGCGACGGAGCGGTGCGGCGGATCCGGTTCCGCGAGCCGATGACCGTGAGCATCCTGTCCGGGCACCGGCGGGTACCGCCCTACGGCATGGCCGGCGGAAAGCCCGGCACCCTTGGCGCCAACCGGGTGCGCCGGGCAGACGGCAGCACGGTCCGGCTGGCCGGCTGCGACAGCGCCGACCTCGCGGCAGGGGACGTCCTGGAGATCGAGACTCCCGGCGGGGGAGGTTACGGGCCGGCCTGACGCACCGCCCGGTCGGCGAAGGCGTGCCGGATTCGGGCTTCGCCCGGGGCTTTCTCGCGCCCGTCGTGGGCGAAGGGGTTCGCAGGTAGGTGTGCGGGCCGGGGAGGGGCGTGGTGACGCGGCCGACGTCTGATCAGACCACGTCTCACTGCGGGCGTCAGCCGTCGCCCGTTCGTCACGGCGGATGAGCTGATCCAGGCAGCTCGGGGCGCGCGGTTGCTCGTGATGGGCAGCCGGGGCCCGGGCGGCTTCGCCGGGACCGTACTCGGCTCGGTCAGCCGGGCCCGCGTGGAGCACGCGAGCTGAAGCCGCGGGGAAGGATGCGCTGACCCGCCGCCCCGACTACACGGGCGGCTCGGGGTAGTACTGGATGCCGTGGCGCACCTGGCGCGCGCGTTCCACCGAGTGCAGGCGCGTCACGAGGTGCAGTGCCATGTCGATGCCGGCCGAGATGCCGGCCGAGGTGATGACGTCGCCGTCGTCGACGAAGCGGGCGTCCCGGTGGACTTCGGCGGTGGGCTCCAGTTCGGCGAGCAGGTCGAGGGACGCCCAGTGCGTGGTGACGGAACGGCCTTGCAGCAGGCCCGCCTTGGCCAGGACGAGCGCCCCGGTGCAGACACTGGTCGTCAGCGACGCCCGTGCGTCGAGCCGGCGGACCCAGTCGAGATGGTCCTCGTCCTCCAGCAGCGGGCGGGTGCCTTGGCCGCCGGGGTGCAGGACGACGTCGGCGGCCGGCATCCCGTCCCGGGAGAAGTGCGGCAGGACGGTGAGGCCCTTCGCGCACTCCGCCGGAGCGCCGTCCCGGGAGACGCAGTTCACCTGCCAGCCGTCCTCGGGGAACTTGCGCGTCCAATAGGAGAGAACCTCCCAGGGCCCGATGGCGTCCAGCTCCTCGACCTCCGGGAAGAGCAGGATCGCGATCTGACGAAGCCTTCTGTCGCTCATGGGCGCCATCAAAGCAGAGGTCCCGGAGCTGTCGCCAGTGGTACGGGAGCGTTGCGGGACAAACCGGAAGCGCGGGGCGGACGGATTCACCCGGCTGGTCTTACCGGCTTCCTCTGTTGTGTGACGTAGCGTCAAATCTCCTGTGCTTCAAGGTTTCTGACGATATTACAGATCGTTGACTTTGGTATAGACCTCTGAATAGATTGTGCGCCGTGCGGACGGGGTCGCCGTGCGGACCCACCGCCGGGTGTCCCGGTGCCCGCAGGTCGTGACCTTCCCCGATACCGCCGGATGTTTCGCGCCTTTCGCCACCCCTTGTCTCCGACGGAGGATGCTTTCAGGTGCTCGACCAGGAAGAAGTTCACCGACGATCGTTCTCCGCACGGGGCGGAACCGCTCCGCTGACCTGGGGGCAGCTCGCGATCTGGAAGACCATCGCGTGGATGGGGGACGAAGCGCACTATTTCAATGTGCGCCGGCTGATCGACCTCCCCGACGGCACCACGGTGGACCGCGCGGTGGAGGCGGTCCGCGAACTCGTCGTCCGGCACGAGGCGTTGCGGACCCGCTGGGAGGAAGACGAGGAGGAACCCACGCAGACGGTGCGGGCCGAGGGCGCCGTCGAGGTCCTGGTCGTGCCCGTACCCGAGGGGGACGTCCGCGAGGCGGCGGAGGCCCGCACCCTTGCCCAGGCCGCCGAGCGGCTCCCCGGCGCCGAGGGGATGCCGGGCCGCTTCACGGTCTTCACCCGCGGCACCGAGGCGATGTGCGTCGGCCTGGTGGTCACCCACCAGGCCGTGGACGGCTGGTCGATGCGAATCCTGGAACGCCAACTGCGCGCCCTCGCCGCTGGCGAGCAACTCGCCGCCGACCCGTGGCAGCCGCGCGACCAGGCCGGCGTCGAGCGATCACCGGCCGGGCTCGCCCGCAGCCGGGGCGCGCTGCGCTACTGGGAGCGGACCATCGAGAAGGCTCCCCCCGCGATGTTCGGGCCGTCCCCGCAGAGCGCCGCCGACCCGGAGCGCTTCGTCCGGCTGGGGATGGACTCGCCCGCGCTCGCGCTCGCCGCCACCGCACTGGCCGACCACTGCAGGACGTCCGTCTCCACGGTCCTGCTCGCCGCGACGGCCGCCGTCGTGAGCCGCTTCGCGGAGCGCACCTCCGTGGTGCTCCAGCTGATCGCCTTCAACCGGGTCGACCCGCGCACCGACGACCTGGTGGGCTCCATGACGGAGAACGCGCTGTTCACCGTCGACGTGGACGCGGCCGGCTTCCCCTCCCTCGTCCGCGCGACCCACGAACGAGCCGCCATCGCCTACCAGAACGCCCGCTACCACCCCGTCGATCTCGACCGGGTACTGGACGGTGTCGCGCAGCGCCGCGGCGCCCGCCCCGACCTGGGCTGCTTCTTCAACGACGCGCGGTTCCAGGACCGGTGGCCCGACACGCTCGGCACGCTGCCCACCGAGGCCGGCGCCGTCGAACGGCTCCGGGCCCGCACCCGCCTCCACGTCGAGGGCGCCTGGGCGGCCCAGGACGCGACCTTCTTCGCCCACACCGCCTACTCGCCCGACTCGGTCCGCTTCTTCGTCATGGCGGACACCCTCCTGCTGCCCCGGCCCGTCATCGAGGAGTGCCTGCGAGAGACCGAGCGGGTGGTCCTCGACAGCGCGCTCCGGCTCGCGGCAGCGCCTGTGCCGGGCGGAGAGGGCGCATGACCCCCGGACACCGCAACCCGGCCGCGTCCGTGCGCACCCGGGCGGCCCGGTGGGTGGCCATCGCCCGCCTGCTGCCGGCGGCCGGAGGGCCGCTTGTGACGCTCGCCCTCGCCGTGAACCTCGCACTGGGCCTGCTGCCCGTCGCGTTCATGGTCGCGACGGCCGTCGCGATCTCGCGGCTCCCCCGGGCGGCCGCCGCCGGCGGTGCCTGGGGCGTGGTGCTGCCCGCACTGCTGGTCGGCCTGTCCGCCTTCGTCGTCGCGCAGACACTGCGCCCGTTCCAGACCGCCGTGGCCGAGTCCGTCACCCGGGCCGTGGACGGCTACTGCGTCGACCGGCTGCTGACGGCGACCACCATTGACGCGCCGCCCTCCTCGCTGGACCGGCCGGAGGCGCTGGACCGTCTGGCGGACGCCCGGTCGGCGTTCGACCGCGCCATGCCCAGCCCCGGCGACGCCGTCGCGGGTCTGGTCGGCCTCGTCGCACGCTACGCCCAGCTCGCCGCCGCGCTGGTGGTCCTCGCCGTGGTGCTCCGGCCGTGGGCCGCCGTGCTGGCCGCCGTCACCGCGATCGCCGTCCGCTTCGGTCAGCGCGGCTCCCTCGCCGCCTTCGTCGAGTACTGGAAGGGGATGGCGGGCGAGCGCCGGAAGTCCGCCTACCTGCGGACCGCCGCGATCGAGGCGTCCGGCGGCAAGGAGATCCGTCTGCTCGGCGCCCTGCCCTGGTTCCGCGACCGCTACCGGGCCGAGGCCGTCGGCTACCTGGCGCAACTCTGGAAGGAGCGCCGCCGCCTGCTACTGCTGCCGTTCGTCGGCCTCGCGGCAGTGGCGGCCGTCGGCGGCGGAGGGGTCTTCCTCGCCCTCGCGACCGGAGTCCCCCGCGGTACCGACGGCGCTCTGGCGCTGGCGCTGACCGTGCAGTGCCTGCTCGTCCCGCTGCGCTTCGGCGTCTACTTCCCGGAGAGCGACGTGCAGACCCAGTACGGCATGCTGGCCTACCGGGCGCTCACCGACTTCGAGGCACAGACGGGCCACGAGGCACGGCCGGAGCGGGCCAGGCCGGTACCCCGGCTGAGCGAGGGCATCGCGTTCCGGAAGGTCTCCTTCGGCTACCCCGGCGCGGACCGCCGGGTCTACGAGGAACTCGACCTGCTCCTGCCCGCCAACCGTTCCACGGCCGTCATCGGCCTCAACGGCGCGGGCAAGACGACCCTGGTCAAGCTGCTGGCACGGGTGCACGAACCGGGCTCCGGCCGGATCGAGGCCGACGGCGTGCCGCTGACCGACCTCGAACCGGCCGAGTGGCGCCGCCGACTCGCCGTCGTCTTCCAGGACTTCAACCGCTACGACCTGACCCTCGCGGAGAACGTCGCGCTGGGCGCCGCGCACCGGCCGATGGACCGGGACGCCGTCACCGCGGCCCTCGTCCGGGCCGGCGCCCGGGAGATCCTGGACGCCGTCGGACCGGACACCGCCCTCTCCGCCGCCTACCAGGGCGGGCGGGACCTCAGCGGTGGGCAGTGGCAGCGAGTGGCCCTCGCCCGCGCCCTCTACGCCGTCGACGCCGGGGCCGAGGTACTCGTCCTCGACGAGCCGACCGCCCAGCTCGACATCCGGGCCGAGGTGGCCTTCTACGACCGCTTCCTCGAACTCACCCGGGGGATCACCAGCGTGGTGATCTCGCACCGGTTCTCCACCGTCCGGCGCGCCGACAACATCGTCGTCATCGAGGACGGCGCCGTGATCGAGAACGGTGACCACGACAGCCTGCTCCGGGCCGGCGGGCGGTACGCGGAACTGTTCCGCCTCCAGGCCGACCGGTTCGACCGGGCCCCGGACGACCCGCAGGCGGACAGCACCGGTGACGGCCGGCCGGACGAGACCGCCCCCGACCGCCAGGGAGCTCTGCGATGAAGGATCTGTGGCTCGCCGTCGCGCACTTCATCCGGTTGTCCTGGCGCATCGACCGGCGCCGGCTGATCACCGGCCTGGGGCTGCTGCTGCTCGGCTGCCTGGCGACACCCGCTCTCGCCGTCGCCCTCAAGCACCTGACCGAGGCGGTGCTGGACGGCCACGGCGGCCCGGCCGTCGGTTTCGCGCTGGCGGCCGCGCTCCTCCTCGTCGGGGAGCAGATGCTGGGCCACTTCGCCCACCTGCACTACTTCGAGCTCGGCGAACTGGAGGAGGTCGAACTCCAGAGCCGTCTGCTCGACGCCGCCGGTGCCCCGGGCACCCTGGAACGGGTGGGCACCCCGGAGTTCGCCGACACCCTGCACCTCGTCCGCGAGGACGTGGTCAGAACGAGGTCGGCGCTGGAGGCGGTGCTGCAACTGGTCACCATCGGTTTCCAGACCGTGCTCACCATGGTGCTCCTGGCCCAGGTCCAGCCCGTCCTGGCCCTGCTGCCACTGCTCGCCGTGCCGCCGGTGCTGGTCGGCCACCGGGCCCAGGAGGTCGTGGAGCGCGCCAAGAAGGACAGCGCCGAGGACTCCCGGCGCACCCGCGACCTGCTCAGGCTCGCCACCGCACCCGGGCCGGCCGGGGAGATCCGTCTCTCCGGCGCCGGTCCCGAACTCCGCCGCCGGCAGGCCGAGTCCTGGCGGGCGGTGAGCGCGGTCCTGAACCGCGCACAGTGGAGCGCCGCCGCCCTGCGCGCCGTCGGACAGCTTCTGTTCGCGGCCGCCTACGCCGCCGCGCTGCTGATCACCGTCGGCGCGGCCCTCGACGGGCGGATCGGGCTCGGCGACGTCATCCTGGTCATCACCCTGACGGTGCAGATCAGCACCCAGACGGCCACCTTCCTGGGGCTGTTCGGCACGCTCCAGGGGGCCGGCCGGACCGTCCGCCGACTGGCCCGGCTCGGCGCGGAGGGAGACCGGGCGCCGGGCCCCGCCGCCGCTGAAGCCCCCGCGGGCACGGCCGCGGAGCCCGGTCCGGCAGCGGGCGCCGACCCGGCCGGGGTGCCGGGAACGGCCCCGCCCGTCGCCCGGCCCGGCCCGTCGGTCCCCGCACGGCTGCACGGCGGCATCCGCTTCGAACACGTCTCCTTCAGCTACCCCGGGGCGGCCGAGCCCGTCCTGGACGACATCGACCTGGAGATCCCGGCCGGTTCCACCATCGCCCTGGTCGGCGAGAACGGAGCCGGGAAGAGCACCCTGGTCAAGCTGCTCTGCGGCCTCTACCGCCCGACCCGGGGCCGGATCCTGGTCGACGGCACCGACCTCGCCGAGCTCGACCCCGTGGCCTGGCGGGCCCGGGTCGCCGCCCTGCTCCAGGACTTCGCCCGCTACGAACTGCCCCTGCGGCAGACCGTCGGACTCGGCGACCTCCGTCCCGGAGCACAACCCGGCGACGACACCGCCGCCCTCGCCGCCGCGCTGCGCTCGGCAGACGCCGAGAGCGTCGCCGCCGCCCTGCCCCGAGGCGTCGACCACCTGCTCGGCAAGGGCTACGGGGACGGTGCCGAACTCTCCGGCGGTCAGTGGCAGAAGCTGGGCCTCGCCCGCACCCTGCTGCGCCCGGCCCCGCTGCTGCTCATCCTCGACGAGCCGGCCTCGGCCCTGGACGCCGAGGCCGAGCACCTCCTGTTCGACGGATACGGCGCCACCGCCCGAACCAGGGCCCGGGCCCACGGCTCCGTCACGGTCCTGGTCACCCACCGCTTCTCCACCGTGAGCCGCGCCGAGAGAATCCTCGTCCTCACGGAGGGCCGGGTACGCGAATGGGGCACCCATGAGGAGCTCATGGCCCGCCCCGGACTCTACGCGGAGCTCTACACCCTGCAAGCCGCCGCATACGCCTAGAAAGGCAGGTACCTTGCACACCCGTGACCCCATCCACCGGTTCGAAGACCCCGCGACCGCGGAGGACGGCACCGAACTCGCCCGGATCTGGGCCGACCTGATCGCGATCTCGGCCCGTCCCGCACTCGCTGACGACGCCGCACCGGGACCAGGTCTGGCCAGGGCCCTGGCCGTGGTCGACAACGGCATCCTCAGCAGGGGATCCGGCGGTATCCGGTCCGTCCCCTCGGCCGGCGCGATCTTCCCCTACGACGTCCTCGCCCTGGACCGATCCGGCCCGGGCCCCGCCGTCCTCTACCGGCTCGATCTCGACCGCCGGCTCTGCGTCCGCACCGCCGGTGGCGCACCACTGGACGAGATCCTGGCGGAGGACGCCGACGACGAACGGTCCGTTCTCGTCCTGCTCGCCGTCCGCCCCTGGCTGTCGATCCGCAAGTACGGTCCGCGGGGCTACCTCTACGCGCAGATCGACACCGGACACGCGGCGACCAACATGCTGGGTACCGCGCTCGACCACGGCACCGCCCGGTTACGCCTCGCGGTGTCCCGGCAGCGGCTGGCCGCGGCACTCGCCGACCTCCTGCCGTACCGCGAGATCCACTCCGTCCTGGAGCTGGGACTCCCGGAGTCGCCCGACGCGCCCGTCCCGGAGGGCTGGAGCTACCTGTGCCAGGACCGGCCGGTCCCGATGGAGAACACCGGTCACCTGGAGGCGGTCTGCTGGTCCGGCATCCCCGACCTGCTCGCCACCGGGCAGGAACGGGCCCCGGTGGCGGCCCGTACCGTCGTCGACGCCGGCCCGGTGCTCCCGGCCTCGGCGCGGATCCGGCCCGGGGAGTGGACCGGTCTGTCCCGCCGGCGGCGCTCCTCCAAGCACTTCGGGCGCCGACCGCTCGACCCTGCCGTCCTGCTCGACACCGTCGGCACCCTGACGACCACACTGCCCTGCGACTTCGCCGGCGCCGGCCTCGGCGTCACGGTGCTCACCCCGCACGGCCGCCTCCCCGCCGGCCGACCGGAGCACCACGGCGAACCGCGCTTCCTGGGCACCGACTTCGTCACCGACGCCGAGGCGATCGCCCGCGCCTGCATGGGACAGCACCACCTGGCGGGCGCGGACACCTTCGTCCTGCTGCACGCCGACCGCGCCGGCACCCTCGGCAAGGGCCCCGCCCTGCTGCGCGAGGCCATCTTCCGGTCCGCGGCCGCCGCCCACCTGCTCTACCTGGGCGCCGCGCGCAACGCCATCGGGGTCACCGGCGTCGGCGGGTTCGACGCCGCCCGGTGGCGGGCCGCCGCCGAGCTGGACGACACCCGGGAACTGCTCTACATCGTCGCCCTCGGCAGCGACCGCGACGCCGGCCGCAAGCTGGACCGCGCCGAGATCGCCTACGCCCAGGGGGAAGGATGACCGGCCTGCTGTGGGAGCGCCTGCGCGAATCCCTGCACACCCACCGTGACCGGCCCGCCGTCACCGATCCGGACGGGACCGCCAGCTACGGTGAAATCCTCACCAGAGCAGTCGAGTTGAGCGAGAGTCTCGGGCTCGGTATCCGGCCCGGCCAGGACCGCCCCAGGATCGCCCTGAGCGCCGGCAACTCCGCGCACTACCCCGTCGCGCTGCTCGCCGCTCTGGGGAGCGGAGCGGTGCCCTTCCTCTTCGACCCGCAGTGGGGGGAGACGGAGATCGCCTCCGCCATCCGCAGCTGCGGCATCGACCTGCTGCTCCACGACCGCCCGCTGCCCGCCGGGTCGGCCGGCCCGGCCCGCCCACTGGCCGGGCCGCTACAGGTCAGCGAGGCCACCGGACCGCGCGAGCGCCCGGAGCTGCTGCCGACCACCGAACTGTGCCGCTACACCACCGGGAGCACTGGGTACCCGAGCTGCGTGGAGTTCTCCGGCACCGCCGTGACCGGCGCCGCCACCAGCTGGCTCGCCGGCACCGGTCTGCGGCCCGACGACCGCATCCTCTGCTTCGCGGGCCTCGCCAACGGCCTGGCCTTCAACACCTCGCTCGTCCCCGGCCTGCTCGCGGGCTCCGTCCTCCACCTGGCCGGTGGCCTGCCGACCGCCGGGCACGTGCTGCGGTACGTCCGGCAGACCGGGCCCACCCGGCTGACCGGGTTCCCGGCGCTGTACGCCTCGCTGCTGCGCCGCACCGCCCCCGCCCCGGAGCTCGCCGGAATCCGGGTGGCGATCTCCTCGGGCGCTCCGCTGCCGCCGGACGACGCCCGTGCCCTGATCGACCGGTACGGCCTTCCCGTCGCCAACTACTACGGCATCGCCGAGACCGGTCCGCTCACCTTCGACCGCGAGCCGGCCCCGGAGCGCGGCCTCGGCGCACCGCTGCCCGGCGTCGAGTTCCGGATCCCGCCCGGCGCGCGGGCCGGGGAGCCCGCCCCGATCTCGGTCCGCTCCTCGTCCATGGGCTCCCGGTACCTCAACGCACCCGGCCTCCTCGAACACCGCCTCGACCAGGACGGGTTCTACCTCACGGGCGACGAGGGCCACCTGGAGTCCGGGCTGCTGCACCTCTCCGGCCGCTCCGGCAAGCACATCAACGTCGGTGGCCGCAAGGTCGATCCCCACGAGGTGGCGGAAGTCCTGCGCACCGTGCCCGGTGTGACCGACGCCCTGGTCCTGGAGGTCACCAGGTCCGACGGCGACAAGGCGCTCGGCGCCCTGGTGGCCGCGCCGGCGCACGTGGGGACCGATGCCGTGCGCGCCCACTGCCAGGGCCTGCTGGCCCCCTACAAGGTGCCCGAGCGCCTCGCCGTGGTGGACCGGATCCCTGCCTCCAGCATCGGCAAGCCCCGGCTGGCCGCCGCGCGCGCCCTGCTGGAGGGCTGAGACCGGCGCGCCGGGGCGCCGGCCGGCCCGGCCGCCGTCCCGCCACCTTGTCCGCACGTCCTCGTCCGCACGTCCTCGTCCGTACGCCCTTGTCCGTACGTCCTCGTCCGCACGCCCTTGTTCGCACGTCCGACCAGACCGTCCCCGCGAAACGGAGTGTCATGACCAACCCGTCCCCGCAGCCCAGCGCCCTGCACGATCGCGTCGCCGATCTCGCGGTGACCGCCTCCGACGGCGGGCTTCCCCTGGACGCCGTCCTGGTCGGCAGCTCCTCCTTCGCGGAGCTCGGCATGTCCTCCCTGTCCTTCCTGCGCCTGATCGACTCCCTGGAGAACGAGTTCGGCGTCTACATCGACCTGGAGGAGGCGGCCGGCGCCCTCGGCACCGTGCGCGGCCTCGTGCGGTACATGGAGGACCAGGGAGTCGGCCCCCATGCCGGGTGAGACGTTCCGGGTCGCCCTGGTCGGCGCCCGGGGAAGGCTCGGTACGGCGGTGGCCGAGGCGTGCCGGGACGCCGGACACCACGTGCTGCCGACCGGCCAAGGCGGCGAGCTGCCGACCGGCGGCCGCCCCGACGTCGTGGTGGACGCCGCCCCGGCGGCCGCCACCGAGCGGACCGTCGCCCAGTGCCGGAGCGCCGGCCTGCCGCTGCTCAGCTGCGCCTCGGGGCTGACCCCACGGCACTTCGACGCTCTGCGGACCCTGGCGGCCGAACGGCCGGTCCTGCGGGCCGCCAATCTCTCGCTTGGCCACTGGCTCCAGCGCCGGGCGATCGCCGTGCTGGCCGAGGCCCTGGCCGGACACACCGACCGGCCGGAGGCCGTGGTGCGCGAGCGGCACACGGCGGCCAAGAAGGACAGCCCCAGCGCCTCCGCGCTGGCCCTGGCCGAGCTGTGGACCGCCCGGACCGGCGAGCCACCGACCGAGGTCGCGGCTCTGCGTTCCGGCCTGCCGGTCAGCGACCACACTTTCCAACTCACCTTTGAACAGCAAATTCTGACAATCAATCACGAGGTCAGGTCACTGGCCGCGGCCGGCGCCGGCGCCCTGCTCGGGGTGCGCTGGCTCGCGCGGGCGGACGCCGGGCTGTGGTCGATGGACGACGTCTACGAGGCCGCGGCCCGAAGGAGCAGGCATGCCGATCAGCACCGATGAGACCGCTGCGGCCACGCCCGCGACCGCCGGCCCGCCGGCCCCGACGCCCGCGCTGCTGCGGCTGCGCGGACACCTGGCGATCGGCGCCCGGTCGCTGTCGCTCGGCGGGCACGACGACTTCAACCAGGGCCAGGTCTCGGCCCGCCTCCCCGGCGGCGGGTCCTTCCAGATCAAGGGCGCCCTCACCGGCTTCGACGAGTGCCGGCCCGAGGACATCGTCCCCGCCGAGGTGGACCCAGACGCGCCGCCGCACCGCCTCGCCCCGCCCGAACTCCCCCTGCACCAGGCGGTGTACGCCGCCCGCCCCGACATCAACGCCATCGTGCACAGCCACGCGCCGTACACCCTGGTGTTCGGCGCGACCGACCTGGCGCTGCGCCCCGTCTCCCACGACGGTGCCTGCTTCGAGGACCGGTTGTCCCGCTTCACGGTCACCAGCAACACGATTCTGTCCATCGCCACCGGCCGCGCGGTCGCCGCCGCACTCGGGCCCGACCCGGCGCTGCTGCTCCGCAACCACGGCGGGCTGGTGGTCGGCAAGTCGCTCAAGCACGCCATCGTCCTCGCCCACCTGCTCGAACGGGCCTGCCGGTTGCAGCTCCTGGCGGAGTCGGCGCCCGGGGGCTACCACAGCTCCTCCGCCACCGACGTCGAGGCCAAGCGCGAGTTCATCTACGGCGACCTCGCGGTCCGGTCCTACTGGGAGCACTCCGTACGCGCCGTCGTACGGGCCTGGCCGGAGGCGGCGGGATGGTAAAGGTCGAACGGTCGTTCGCCGACGACACCCAGCGGGAGCTGTTCGCGCTGGTGGAGGAGATCGCGGACAAGGAACTCGCGCCGCGCGCCGCCGCGGAGGAGCGCTCGGGACGCTTCCCGAGGGAGCTGGTCGAACTCCTCGGCCGGGCCGGGCTGGTCGGCCTGCCGTTCCCGGAGCGCTGGGGCGGCGGGGACCAGCCGTACACGCTCTACCTCCAGGTGCTGGAACGGCTCGCGTACCGCTGGTTCGCCGTGGCCGAATCCGTCCACCTCCAGGTCCTCGCCTCGCACGGACTGGCCCGGTTCGGCGGCGACGAGCAGCGGGACAGATGGCTTCCGCGGCTGCTGAGCGGCGAGGTGCTCGGCGCGAACGCGCTGTCCGAGGCCGACGCCGGCTCGGACCTGGAGGGCATCAGGACGGCCGCCGTCCGGGAGGAGGGCGGCTACCGGATCTCCGGCACCAAGTCCTGGGTCAGCCACGGCGGTGTCGCCGGCCTCTACAACGTCTACTGCCGAACTGGCGGCGCCGGCCTGGGCGGGCTGACCTGCCTCATGGTGGACGCGCAGACTCCGGGCGTGCTGCCCCAGCGGCCCGAGCGCAAGATGGCGCTGGCCACCCTGCCGACCGCCCAGGTCGTCCTCCAGGACGTCCGCGTGCCGGAGTCCATGCGGCTCGGCCGCGAGAACCGGGGCATGCTGGTCGCGGCCTCGGTCTTCGACCACGGGCGGCTGGGCATCGCGGCCTGCGCGGTCGGCCTCGCTCAGGCGGCGCTGGACTACGCCGCCGACTACGCCAAAGGGCGAGTCCAGTTCGGCTCGCCGATCATCTCCTTCCAGGGCGTCGGCTTCCTGCTGGCCGACATGGCCACCCAGGTCGCGGCGGCCCGCGCCCTGCTGCTGGAGGCGGCCCTGATCCGGGACTCCGGGCGGCCGTTCGCGACCCAGGCCGCACAGGCCAAGCTCTTCGCGACCGACACCGCCATGCGGGTCACCACCGATGCCGTCCAGGTGCTCGGCGGCCACGGCTACGTCCAGGACCACCCCGTGGAGCGGTGGATGCGGGAGGCGAAGCTCCTGCAGATCATCGAGGGCACCAACCAGATCCAGCGAGCGGCGATCGCAAGGTCGCTGTGACCTCGGCGGGAACCTGCCAGGACCGCACGAACCGACACAGAGGATCACCATGCGCTTCGGCTGTTTCATCTCCCCCCTGCACCCGATCGGAGAGGACCCGACCCTCCTGTACCAGCGCGACCTCGAATTCGCCCAGGTGGTGGACTCGTTGAACTACGAGGAGCTGTGGATCGGGGAGCACCACTCGGCGGGCTGGGGCACCATCCCCGCGCCGGAGCTCCTCATCGCGGCCGCGGCCGAGCGCACCCGGCGAATCAAGTTCGCCACCGGGGTCACCGCGCTGCCGTACCACCACCCCTTCCTGGTCGCCGAACGGGCGATGCACCTCGACCACATGACCCGCGGCCGGTTCATCCTGGGCGGCGGTGCCGGGTCGGTGATCTCGGACATGCACATGTTCGGGATCGCGCCCGAGGACACCCGCGAGCGCACCGCCCAGGCGATGGAGACGATCGTCGCGCTGCTCGCGGGCGAGACGGTCACCCGGGACGAGGGCTGGTTCAGGCTCGTCGACGCCCGGCTGCAGCTGGGTCCGTTCAGCCCGGGCGGCCCGGAGGTCACCGTCGCCAGCGCCGCCACCCCGTTCGGCGTCCAGCTGGCCGGCCGGCTCGGCATCAGCGTGCTGTCCCACGCCGCACCGCCGTGGGGCGCCGTCCGGGCCGGGCACAGCCTGGGCATCGAACGGTTGGCGGACCAGTGGCGCCACCACGAGGAGGCGGCGGCCGAGGCCGGCCGACAGGTGTCCCGGGACGACTGGCGACTGGTCATACCCGTCCACGTGGCGCGGACCAGGGAGGAGGCACTGGAGGACATCCGGGAGGGGTGGCTGCGCCAGCGCGACGAACTCTGGATCGACACCATCGGCCTCCCGATGTCGCGCAACCCGCAGAGCGGCGCCAAGGCCTTCGAGGCCACCGTGGCGGCCAACGGGATCATCGTCGGCGACGTGGAGGACGTCGTCGGCGCGATCACCAAGCTGCAGGAGGTCACCGGCGGGTTCGGCACCCTGCTCATCTCCTGCCAGGACTGGGCGCCGTGGCCGGCCCAACTGCTGAGTGTGGACCTCTTCGCGCGGTTCGTGGTGCCCCGCTTCCGGGGCACGACCGACCGGCTGCGCGCCTCGAACGCGTGGGCGGCGGCCAACCGTACCGCCATGCAGGAAGCCGGTTTCGCGGCGCGGAACAAGGCCATGGCCGAGCACGGTGCGCCGGACGGCGGGGGCCAGGGGGAGCGCGAGCGCGTCTGACGGCGGCTCCGGCACGTTGTGCGCGGTGCTGTCCGGAGTCAACCTGCGCCCGATCGTGGGGCGAGCAATCGAGATCGGCGCGCTCGCCGACTCTGGCCTGGCGTTGGTCGGGGATCTCTGGACTGGGTCGGAGGAGCGGTCAGCACGGGGACCTGGCGGAACATGCGGACCAGCGGCGGTGTCTGCCCAAGGGCTGGACCGCCGCTGGCCTCGCGACCCCTTCGGGGCTGATGAGCACCAGAAACCTCCCGACCCTATGACGCGCTCGTTGCGAGCCCTCCAGGGCTTACGGCCACGCGCGTACGAGGACACGCAGCATCAACGCTGCCTGTTGTGAGAGGGCGATACGTGAGCTGATGTCCGGTTCGTGATTGGGGCTGGGTGAGGTTCGCTGGTCGGGGGTCCGCGACGGGGGTTGTGGGCGGGGCTGGGTGAACAGGCCGGATTCGGTCTCGGTGAGGACGCCTCTGCTGACCAGGCGTTTCAGCTTGGGGCGGATTCCCTCGGTGTTCTTCGGGACGATCAGCCGGATCGATCTGGTCTTTCCGCCCACCTACAGGTCGTGGCTCAACTGGATCGAGCCCGAGTTCGCCGCGCTTCGTTACTTCGCGCTCAACGGCACCGCTCACCGCAACCGCGACGAGCAGAACGCCGCCATCGGAGCCCACATCCGCTGGCACAACGCCAAGGCCGAACGGAAGACCAGCTTTGCCCCGGACTCACCCGTCCACTCCTGGAGCTATGACCCGGCCAAGGCTGCATGACAAGCCGCTGGAACAAAATGTCTACAAACTCCTTGACCGAACGTCATGAATCGGGTCAAATCTATCAGCGGCGCCCGATTTGTACGCTTTTCATGTTGGTTGGGTGTGCGGGGCGCCGGTCGGACTGTCCTTGAAAGGTGGGTCCCGTATGGACTGGTCGAGAGGGCGGCCGCCGGCCGCCGTGGCTGTGCCCGGAGGAGGGGGGCCACGGTTGTCGCTGATATCCGGGCCCGGAGTGCGCAGAGCGTTATCGCTGGCGCTGGCACTGGCGATGATGCTGACGATGTTCAGCCTGGCAGTGCGGTCATGGGCGGCGACGGCGCATCAGATCGACGGCAGGTGGGTTCCGGGCACCCCGGCCCAGGTGGCCTCCGGTGAGGTGGTCACCGCCGAGTGGCGGGTCAACCTCAACGACGACGCCGAGGCCCCGGCGAACGGACCCGTGGACGACGTCACCCTCGGCGTCACTCTGGTCAACGGGGTGTTCGACGCGCTGCCGGGTCTGTGCCTGACGGCCGGGGTCGATCCGGCGTCGTCCCTGTCGGCTGACAAGAAGACTCTTACCTGTAACCTCGGCACGCACCAGCAGGGCACATCGGTGGTGTTGCAGGCACCCGTGGTGGTCGACGGGCCGACCGGGGGCCAGGTGACCGCGGTGGGGACCATCGACGGTCAGAGCGCCGCCGTGCCGCCGCTGAGTATCGTCAACCCCTTCACCATGGACATGCGCTGGGGCGTCGGCGCGGCGAACTACAGGCAGGGAGCCGGGTACTTCGAAGTCGACTACGAGTGGACGCTGAGCAAGGGGAGGGGAAGCGACCCTGGACCGCAGACGATCACGTACGACTTGACGATCGGCTCGCAGCAGGGGAGCCAGATCCAGCTCGCTCCCCAGGGGTGCGCGCCGTACTCGATTCCCGCGCCGGCCGGCGGCCACCCGTGGTCGGGCGGCGGCCACCCGGCGAACCAGACGGCGTCCTTCGTGGACAACTGCCAGATCACGCAGACCGGTCCGAACGCGTTCCGGCTCACGATCTCCGGGATCGACTACGCCCCGGCCAGCCCGCCGACCCTGGACTCGACCGGCGCCAGGCTGCCGTCCGATCAGGTGGCTCTGGCCTCCGGTTCGATCTGGGTGCGCGTGCTCACCTCGGCCGAAGGTTCTGCCGCACTGACGGCGAGCGCCCCCACCTACACTTCGACCACCGGGCAGACGGCGCAGGACAACCCCGCGAACAACAGCGAGTCCAAATCGTGGACGACCCCCGGCACATACTCCTCGGGCTGGGGACGGGGCTACACCGGTAGCGGCGGTACCACGTGGGATGACACCTACCGGGTGGCGGCCGGCACGACTGTCGGGCAGTACATGGACACCGCGATGCAACTGCATACCGATCGGCCCGACGACCGCCTGGTCGGGATGTGCTCGGCGCTGGACACCAAGTACGTCACCTTCAACGGTTTCAAGTGGACCACCCCCGCCGGCGGAGTCGACGGCGCAGTGGTCGAGTACTACACCGGGAACGACGCCCACCTGGATCCGACCAGTGCCGCGTACGACCCGAACGGGTTCGACTGCGGCGTGACGGGAGGGTGGACCACCACGCCACCCGCCGATCCGGCGCAGGTGAAGGCAGTCCGGGTCACGGCGACCCAGGGCCAGATGAAGGTGCCTGGCTACACCAACATCAACCAGAACGTGTTCCAGACGATCAAGCCGGGCACCCCGCCCGGTACGGACGTGTGGAGCTTCTTCTCCGGTGTTATGGATGATCCGCTCAACAACTGGTGGAACAAGGCGGGTTGCATCCTGAACACACCCGGCCTCCGGTACCCGTGCACCACCGGCTTCCGTGACGTGCTCCGAGTCGCGACGGCGTCGCCGGCGATCGGCAAGTCGGTCGACCGCGCCGTTGTCACGCCGGGCGTCCCGGCGACCTACACGCTGAAGTACTCGGCGAACGGAGCGGGGGCGATCCCCGCGACGGTGGACGGCTTCAAGATCGTCGACACCCTACCCGCAGGGGTGACGTACGTTCCGGGATCCGCCGCTCCCGAACCCGTGGTGACGGCCAACGGATCGGGCCGACAGGTGCTGACCTGGACACTCGACGGTGTCGTCACCAACGCGGACCACAAGCTGACTTACCAGGCGGTGGCCGACAGCTCGGTGACGGCGGGTCAGGCCCTGACCAACTCGGCCACGGCCTCGCTCGGCGGGATCACGACCGCGCCGGCAACGGCACAGGTGACGGTCGCGACGGGCGGATACACCACGATCGCCAAGACAGCCGACTCGGCGTTCATTCCGAACGTGAAGGGCGACGGCAGGGGTTCGGGTTCGTGGACGGTGACGCTGAGGTCGTACGACCCTGCCCCGCAGGCGTTCACGGACACGATCGACATCCTGCCGTACAAGGACGACGGTCGCGGAACGTCCTACTCAGGCTCCTACGAACTGGAGTCTGTGACGGCCGTGCCGGGCGCGAAGGTGTACTACACCACTGTCGCGCCGGGTTCGCTGTCCGACGACCCGGACAACAAGTCCAACGGCCGGGCCGGTGACCCCACCGGGAACTCGGTGGGCTGGACGGAGACGTTCACGCCGGACGCGACGGCTGTGCGGGTGATCGGGCCTTCGCTGGATCCGGGTGCGCGCCAGCAGTTCAAGGTGGCCGTGGCGACCGACGGGGCGGTCGGAGGCGACAAGCTCGTCAACCGGGCGCAGGCACGGGACGGGCACACCGAGCTGGTGATGCGCACGTCGGCTCCGCTGACGGTGGCGAACTACTACTCGGCATCGCTGAAGAAGTTCGTCCAGGGCAAGGACGGACAGTGGCAGGACGCCAATGAGGCCGCCGACTACCCGACCTTCCGCTACGGGGACACCGTCCACTACCGGATCGTGGTCACCAACACCGGCCAGGGCACTCTGACGAACGTCAAGGTCTCGGACGACAAGTTCCCCGAGCTCGGCGCGTTCACCGTCGCCTCGCTCGCCCCCGGGAAGAGCGAGTCCCACGAGTTCAGCACCGTGCTGGACACGTCGGTGCCGGGCACGTTCGTCAACACCGCCTCGGCGACGGCGGACACCCCGCCGGACTCTGGTACCCCGCCGCAGATCCCGTCGGACCCGGCCGGGTTCGAGGTGGCGAACTACCGCGTGGAGAAGGCCGCCGACCCGGTCTCCGGCCAGGCGGTCAGCCCGGGTGAGAAGGTCACCTACACGGTGAAGGTCTCCCAGGAGGGCTCCGCCGCGGCGAACGCCTCCCTCTCCGACGACCTCTCCAAGGTGCTGAACAACGCCGACTACAACGGCGACGTGAAGGCCTCGATCGGCACGGCCGAGGTCAAGGACGGGGTGCTGCAGTGGAACGGCACCGTCCCGGTGGGCGGCGAGGCGACGATCACCTACTCGGTCACCGTCAAGGGCGGTGGCAACGGCGAACTCGTCAACGCCGTGCTCTCCCAGGGCTGCGCGGTGGCCGAGGACGGCACCACCCCGGGCTGCACCACGCACCACCCCGTGGGCTCGTACGTCTTCTCGAAGGTCTCGGACCCGAAGTCGGGTTCGACGGTGCAGGTCGGTGAGAAGGTCACCTACACCGTCGCCGTCAATCAGCACGGCAAGGCCGAGGTCAAGGGCGCCACGATCACCGACGACCTGTCCAAGGTCCTGGACGACGCTACCTACAACGGCGATGTGAAGGCCTCGGAGGGCACCGTCGAGGTCAAGGACGGCAAGCTGACCTGGACCGGCGACCTTCCGGTGGACGGCAAGGTCACGATCACCTACTCGGTGACCGTGACCGGCGGCGGCGACACCAAGCTGCACAACGTCGTCACCACCCCCGACACCAAGCGCGGCACCTGCGAGCAGGAGATCGGCTGCGAAACCGACCACGTTTACGGGACCTACGTCTTCTCGAAGGTCTCGGACCCGAAGTCGGGTTCGACGGTGCAGGTCGGTGAGAAGGTCACCTACACCGTCGCCGTCAATCAGCACGGCAAGGCCGAGGTCAAGGGCGCCACGATCACCGACGACCTGTCGAAAGTCCTGGACGACGCTACCTACAACGGCGATGTGAAGGCCTCGGAGGGCACCGTCGAGGTCAAGGACGGCAAGCTGACCTGGACCGGCGACCTTCCGGTGGACGGCAAGGCCACGATCACCTACTCGGTGACCGTGACCGGCGGCGGCGACACCAAGCTGCACAACGTCGTCACCACCCCCGACACCAAGCGCGGCACCTGCGACGAAGCGGTGGGTTGCGAGACCGACCACACGGTGCCGGCGGGGAACACCCCGCCGCCGCCCACCGACAACAACCCGGCTCCCGACAACCCCGGACCCGCCCAGCCGGCCCCGCAGCCGTCCGGCATCCTCGCCCGCACCGGCACGACTGTGCTCACCGCGGCCGCGATCGGCGGCACGCTGCTGATCCTCGGCGGCCTCGCCCTCGCCCTCAGCAGGCGCCAACGCCGCAACAACTGAGGTAGACGGACCTGAGAAGGGTGTCCGTGGCAGCCAGCCACGGACACTCTTTCGGGTATACGCCACAAAGGGAGAGCGCCGACTGCAACCGCACTGCGCCCCTGGGGTCTGAGAGGGCAGTATGTGACGTGATGTCGCGTCTTTCGTCACCGGATCGTATGGGACCGCAGCCTCCGCGCTGACCAGAGGGCCCGGTCGTGCTGGAGTGTCCCCGTGAGCGACCGCCAGCCCTGCAAGAGCGGCTTATCCGACGAGCGCTGGGCCCTGATCGAGCCCGTGATCACCGCCTGGAAGGCTCGGCATCGCTCGGTCAGCGGCCACGAGGGCAACTGCGACATGCGGGAGATCGTCAACGCCCTGCTGTACCAGTCCCGCACCGGCTGCCAGTGGGACTACCTGACCCACGACCTGCCGCCCGTCGGCACGGTGAAGTACTACTTCTACAAGTGGCGCGACGACGGCACCGACCGGACCATCCACGACCTGCTGCGCTGGCAGGCGCGGGAGAAGAGGGGCCGATTGGCCGACCCGAGCCTGGTGGTGCTCGACACCCGGAGCGTGCACGCCGCCGCCGGAGTCCCGGCCGACACCACGGGGCGGGACGCGAACAAGAAGGTGCCGGGGCGCAAGCGGGGACTGGCCCTTGACGTGCTGGGCCTGGTGATCGCGGTGGTGGTGCTGGCCGCCTCCGTCCACGACAACGCCGTCGGGACCGTGCTGCTGGACAGGGTGGTCGCCGCCACCGAGCCGGGTGCCGTGAAGAAGGCCCTGGTGGGCCAGGGGTTCAAGCAGGCCTGGCGGCACCCGCTGGCACGCCTTGGGCTGCGTCGTGATCAGCCCTGGAGGGCTTGCAACCGGTATGGGTGTCCGGAGTGGGCTTCCTCGGGTTTCACCATCGGCTGGTGCGTCATGTTCCGCGCCGGGGCGGCAAGCCCATCACCTTCCTCGCCCGATGGCCTGCAGACAAGGCTATGAGGCACGCGCGCGGGATCGGCTCTGTGAACTGACGGACCGTTCCCGTCCGCGATTGCCGGTTGAAGTGGTGGTGCAGGCGATGAACTGGTTCCTGTCCGGGTGGGCGGTGTACTTCAAGTATGGAAACTCATCACGCCACTTCGACAAGATCAGGATGTTCGCGAGGATGCGACTGGCGCTGTGGATCGCCAAACGGCACCATCGCAGTCGGTCAGGTCCTCGGCGTTATTCCACCGCGCGAAACGGGAGTCCTTCAGCGCTCTTGCCTGCTCCCGGACGCCGAGTTCGCGCCGGGCCCGGTTCCACGAGGCCCGGCGTCCGGTGTTCAGCGCTTCGGTGGCCCAGACGACCACGTGGAAAGCGTCCATCACCCGCAGCGCACCGGGTGCCCGCTGGGCGATGACCTGGGCGGTCCAGGCGGCGCCGTCGGCGCTGATGTGGGTCAGCCGGGCGGTTCGAGCCTGGCCGAGCTGGTCGAAGAAGCGGGTGAGGACGTCGGCGCCGTGGCCGTCGGCCATCCACACCACGCGGGCGGTATCGTGATCGACCACGACTGTCATGTAGCGCTGGCCCCTGCGGTAGGAGATCTCGTCGATCCCGGTCCGGCGCAATCCGGCCAGGCGGTCGGTGTGCCGGTCGCGGTCGGCGGTGCAGCGCTCGACGATCCGGCCGATCGTGCGCCAGGTGCAGCGCAGCAGTTCGGCCGCGGCGCTCTTGGAACACTCGGCGGCCATCCACGCGGCCTGCTGGTCGAAGGCCAGGGTGTGACCGGTGCCGCGCCGGGCGTCGGCCTCCAGGAACACCTGCCGCGTCCCGTGGTCCAGGTCGCGCCATCGGCGTCGGCCGCGTCCGCGGTCGTACAGCGCTGCCGGGCGGCGGCACAGTCCGCACCGTCCACGCCGCCGCGCGTCAGGCCGTACCGACACGACCACGCACTGTTCTGATTTGTCCCAGCGCACCGCCTCGACCACGGTGTTTGCTGAAGGCAGGCGCGCCGTCTCTCTGCTTGATCCAATTTGGGCTTCGACACCTCAAGGATCACAGAGGACGACGTGTTTTACGTCCAGTCGTAAATCAGCGCACCCACACATGCGGCAGGACAGCCTAGTTTGTCAGGTGGTCGAACTCGCCTGCCTTGATGCCGCGCAGGAAGGCGCGGAGCTTGTCGGGGGTGGTGGTGATGATGGTGTCGGGGTCGTCGCTTTCGCGGAGCTTGATGGCGCCGTCGGGGGCTGCGGCGAGACAGATGCAGTTGACCGACTCGGAACTGTAGCTGGACTTCTGCCAGTTGAGAGCTGACATGGCGCTTCCTCTCAGGTGTCCTTTTCGATACGGGCAATGAGATCACGTGACTTCGGGGGGCTGAGGGTGCAGGCTTCCATGAGGTCCAGAACCTTCTGATACTTCACCAGTTGCGCATGGGCGTCAAGGAACTCGGAGCCGTGATACGTATCGAGCTGCACGGTGTCGAGTTGGGGCACGGGTGCGGAGCAGTAGACGATGGACTGCCCGGAGCCGGGGAGCGTGCCCGCACCGAAGGGGATCACGAGAACCGAGACATTCTCGCGGGTGCTCACCTCGATGAGGTGCCTGTGTTGTGCGCGGGCCACTGCCGGCCCGCCGAACCCCATCCGCAGGGCTGCCTCATGGACAATCGCCGTGAGCGGGATCGCCTGTCGGCTGTAGAGGACTGCCTGCCGTTTCATCCGGTACGACAACCCGGTGCTCCACGTCGTGCGGCGCCAGAGGCGGTACGGCGTTGCTGGCGAGTGCACGTGCCTGGTCGACGGTCTGGAGCAGGCCGGGGATGTGAATCACCGAGGCGATGCGCATCGCCGTGGTGTGGTGTTTCGTTTCGGCAAGATCGAGCATGTTTGGCGGCAGGATGTCGCGATACTCCTCCCACCACCCTCGGGTCCGCCTGCCGGTCATGCCGGCGAGAGCGTCGATCAGGTTCTGGTCTGTGCATGTGTAGGCGCGAGCGAACGTGCGGACGCGCTCCGCGCTCACCGCGTACCGGCCCGCTTCGATTCGGCTCATGTGGGCCTGGTTCACTCCGAGGCGTGCGGCGGCGGCAGTTGAGCTGAGCCCGGCGTTCTCGCGGAGTTTGCGCAGCTCAAGTCCGAGCCGCTGCTGTCGCAACGTTGGGGTGCCGCTCGCTGTCATCGTGCTCCCTCTCATCTCTCACTTACAGCACGCAAACCTTCGACCAGGAGCTGTGCGGGCTCGTGCTCGATACCGCGCCCCGGCTTTTCGCCGTCGTCCAGGTGTGCGGTAACGGCCGCGCGGACGCTGACGGATGGGTCGTGGCCTGGGGGCTCGCCGACGGTGACGGGTCGACCTACGTGGTCGGCGTCGACGGGCAGACGCGGATGACCGTCGCGTCGCCCGAGCGCGCCGTGCACCTGTTCACGGGGCAGCCGGGTATCACCGCGAGACTGGTGTGGCTCGCACAGCCGGCCGCTGCCGCGCTCGACCGGGCCGAAGCCGCCTGAACTCGCTTGCCTGCGCTGCCCGGTTGCCTCGGTTACTGAGCCGTGAGGACCGGTTGCCGCGGCGATCGTTCGTCGGTGGTCGGCGATAGCATCCGGTTCGGCGTGAACGGTACTGGCGAGACAGCAGGAAGTGGAACCGCCGTGGGCTTCGCTACGCGTGACATGCTTGCTGCAGTGACCGGGAGCTTTCTCATGTACTCGGCGCTCGGCGAGAGGTTCCGTACGCGGCATCCTGATCTTGCCGGGCGCCTTCAGATGTCGGCCTCCCCTGCGCTGCACCTGTCGGTGCCGCTGACCGGTGGCGTTCCGTGGTCCTTGCCCAGCTGCGTTTCGCCAAGCCGTATGACCACACCCCGGTCTGGGCGGTCGTGGGGCCGGACACCTCCGAGCCGCCTCGCATCTGGTGGGGCACCACGGACACCGACGTCCTTGTGGACGCAGGGCTGTCGCCGAGCTCGAACGCGGTGAGGAGCGGAGCCCCTGGAGGTGGGGCGAGCCCGAGACCGGCGAGATCGTGGCAATCGGCTCCATAACACTCGGTGCTACCCTCGGCGGGCCGGGCGACATCCTGTGACCAGCACCGCTGCAGTACCGGCCGGTTGCCGCGCTGCCGCGACCCACGACGGCGCTCGCAGGCACTCTGACCTTGGACTTTACCCTCGGGTCGTGATCAGCCCTGGAGGGCTTGCAACAAACCCGGGTTCGTGCCCTCCCATATGCTGCCCGCTTGATGCCGTCGAGCGGGCTCTCGTCGTAGAGGCCGAGCCGGTGGGCGTCGAGGAGGATCGACTTCAGTTTGTCGAAGGCGTTGGGCTGGGGAGCGAGGCCGACGCCGTTGCGCTCCATGGTCTGGATGAAGGCCTCGACGACCTTGTGGTCGAAGGTGCTCATCCGGCGACTGCGGAAGGCGGGGTAGAGGTGGTGTTCGAGAAGCGAGTTGAGGTGGTGTCACCGATATCCAGTTACTCGGGCCCCGAGGGTGTCGGCGTCCCGGTCCTGGCCGGTATCGGAAAGTCGGGGATTCGGGTGGGTTGGCACCAGACCGCAGGACCGTGGTCCGGTGCCTGTGGGGTGCTCTGCTGCTGAGCGGGTGAGGGCGCCAGGCGGTAGGCCGGTCAGCGCGGTGTGCCCAGCGGTGGGCCGAGGACGTGGTCGCGGGCGGCGCGCACGAGGACGGCCTGGACGTGGGTCGGGATCGCGGCGCGGTTCCAGTGGAAGATCACCATGAGCGCGAGTACGGCGCGCAGTCCTCGTGTCAGTTCGCCCGTGCGGGCGGCTTCGGCGAGGTCGTGGCCGGTCTGCGTGAACGCGGCTGTGCGCTCTTCAAGGAGTTCGAGGGCCTGGCCGGGGGCGGTCATGGCCACGGTGTCCGCTGCCATCAGCCGGCCGATGCTGGACGTCGTCGACGTGATCGACTCGGGTGTGGTGCAGGTGGGCAGTTGGCGCATCTGCGCGACGCGGTCCCACACGTCGCCTTGCTCGGTCCACTCCTGGCCTGCGGCGCGCAGCATCGCGCTGCACAGCAGGATGGACAGTTCCGGGCGTCGCACGGGTATGACCGGTCCGGCCGCGTGGTGGCGCGACAGGGCCTCGCTCAGGATGGCGCGGCTGTCGGCGTGGAAGAGGCGGTGGGCGGCGTCCATTCCTCGCGGGCCGCCGAGGGCGGCGGTCTCGGGTTCGTAGATGCCGTGGGACCAGGTGGTGATCACGCCCTGCTGCTGAAGCGCTGTCAGGAGGCCGGTCAGGGAGGTGCGCAGTCTGGTGGCGGTGGTGGCGGGGCCGGGCTGGAAGCGCAAGCGCCAGACGGGGTGTTTGCGGACGTACCACCAGCTGAGGATGTCACCGCTCGTCTTCGCGTCGCGGAGATGGGGGAACAGTTGGGTGGCGAAGGCGTTCTCGGCGGTGTTCCAGGAGGCCGGCTGCACGAAGAAGTGGACCCAGGTGTCTGCGGGGTTGTCGATGGCGGCGCGTCCGGCCGTGCGGTAGGTCTCGGCGGCCGCGGCGAGCGTGGGCGCCGCCACGCCAACGCAGGCGGCGGCGTCGGCGAGCGGCGTTCCGGTGAGGACCGCGAGTACGGCCTTCTCGATGGCGTCGGGACGGGATGGCATGGGCGTCTTCTCGGGAGGAGGCGAGCGCTGGGGTTCAGGACAGGAGCAGGCAGGCGTCCCAGCTCGTGGCGGGTGAACCGCCCTGTTCGGTGGCGTGCAGGGCGAGGCGGGTTCCGGCGAGGCCGTCGAGGAACCCGGGCTCGCGGGCCGGGGCCTGGTCGTGGAGCAGCGTCCGCAGGGCGGGCAGGTGCGCGGCGAAGTCCCGTGCCCGTGCTGAGTCCTGGGCGACGCGGTGCACGGTGTGGAGTAGGCCGGCCGCACCGTGGCACAGTCCGGCGTCGCAGATCAGGGCGAGCTGGGCCGGGTCGGCGATGCACCGAAGGAGGGCCTGTTCAGCGGCGCGCTTGCGGTGGTCGTCGCCGAGCGCGATGGCGGCGAGCTGTTGTGCGCGAGCCAGACCGGGGGCGCCGTAGCACCAGCTCGGGCGCATCGGGCCGTCCTGGAACACGGCGCCGGAGTAGTGCTCGCCGACGGTGACCCACTGCGGCCACCACGGTCCCGTGGCCGCGTCCTGGCGCAGGCCGTCCAGCCACGTCAGGATCCGCCGTATGGCGCCGGTGTGGCCGTCGACCAGGGCCCCGGCGCTCTTGGCCAGGGCCAGGAGTGCGAGCGGGCCGGTGATGCCGTGGGCCAGGCCGACGTTGCCGTGACCGCCGGGGAAGGCACCGGAGGTGCGGCCGGAGGGGTCGTAACGTACCCACCAGCCGGGCAGGTCGCTGCCGGGGATCGGCTGGGTCAGGCGTACGAGGTAGGAGAGGACGTCGTGCAGGGTGTCGCCGTGCGGGTCACGCCGCAGCAGATAGGCGCCGAGACCGGTCAGCCCGTACAGCAGGTCGTACTCGGAGGCGGTGGTGAGTTCGCCGCGGTCGATGCGGGTGTGGGCGGTGTCGAGGCGGCGCCGGGTCAGAGCGGTGACCACGGCATCGAGGGTGTGCAGGGTCTTGCGGTGGTGGCCGGTGGTGCCGGCCGCGGTGTGCAGGACGTAGGCGAGGGCCGGGGCTCCGACGAACAGGCCGGCGTCGTCGGAGCCGACAAGCGGGGTGCGGGCGATGCTGGTCAGCCGGTCCCGCACGGTGGCCCAGTCGCCGGTGCCGAGGTGGGCTCGCTCGATGTGCAGGAGGGTGATGCCGACTGCGCCGGTGGCGAGGGCCTGCGCGTGCTGGTTGTCGGGCCCGCCCGGCACCGGCGACGACGTGGCCGGCGCGGAGTTGGGCGGTTGGGGACGGGCGGTGCGGGGGGTCATCGGAGGGCTCCGTGGGTGCGGGCGGCCCAGGAAAGGGCGGCGGCTCGGGCCAGGCGGTGGCAGGCGCGTTCCGCGTCGGGGTCGATCCCGGCCGCGCGGATGTGGTGCATGTGGAGCAGCGACGCCAGGACGCTGTCCGGGTGCGGGCCGTCAAGGACGGTGAGGCGGCGGCGGTAGGCGTCCAGGGCGGCGCGGCGCCGGGCCCAGGCTTCGGTGATCGAGGTGCCGGTGACGGCTCGCAGCGCCGCCCAGGTGTCGGCGGGGTCTGCGAGGGCGACGGCTTGGGCGAGCAGGGGCCTCTGCGGTGCCGCAGCGGGGGTGCGGGCGACGTTTTCGATGAGCCAGCGCATTCCTGCCTCGGTGCCGCCGAGGAAGCCGGCGGCGATGTCGGTCATGCTCACGGCGGTGAGCGCCGGGGCCGGGAGCCGGCCAGGTCCGGTGTGCTGGAGCTGGGCGAGGACGGCGGCGGAGTCCGCGACGAACACCCACTCCGCGAGGCCGAGCAGCGAGCCCTCGCCGTAGCGGCCGGTCTCGGGCCAGTAGGTGTCCCACTGCACCCGCCCGGTGGCCAGGCCGATGTCGGCCAGGCTCTGGACCCAGATGCCGACCTGGCGGGCGGTCTCGCCGAAACCGCCGTCGCCGTGGCGGATCCGCAGCCGCAGGTGCGGGTCCGGGTCCTGGTAGCGGATGAACCACCACGGCGTGTCGCCCAGGGCGGCGGTCAGGTCGGGCAGGCGGGCCAGCAACTCGGGGTGGCGGGCCGGGTGGGCGTAGACCTTGGCGTACGCCCACCCGGCACCGGCGGCGCCCGGGGTGCGGCCGGGGGAGGGCCCGGCGGGCCGCCGGGGAACGGGCAGCCGGGCAGGCTCGCGGGTGGAGACGAGCGGGACGACGATCTCGTGCGCGCGGCCACCGATCCAGCCCAGGGCGCTGGACGCGGGCGCCTCTCGCAGGATCGCCCGGCCGCTCTGGTCGACGTGGGCACGCAGGAGCTGCCGGTGGTGGCGCTCGGCGAGGTCGAGCCGAAGACGTTGGTCACCGTCTCCGAGGTCCAAGTGGTCCGGTAGCAGGCGCCGTTCCCGCAGCCGGGCGAGCGCGTTGTCCCAGTTTCGCCACGAGGACGCCGTCGGCGGAAGGTCGGCGCTCTCCAGGCGCCAGCGGGTCGGGGCGAGGATGCTGCGCCCGTACCGGACGGCAGGCAGGTAGGGCAGTTTCCCGGCGGCCGGTCCCCAGGAGAACGGTGCCAGGACCGCGGCCCGGGCCCGGGGAAGTTCGGTGAGGAACCGGGCCAGCGGGTGGGTGAAGTTGCTCAGCTGGACGGCGTTCAGGACAGTGGGTTCGATCGGGCGGCCGGTGGTGCGGGAGACCAGCCACAGGCGGCGGGCGTCGCTGGTGACCGCGAGGTCGGTCAGCGGTACGGTGCCCTGGTCGTGTTCGGCGAGTGTGATCGTCTCCGGCAGGACGGGAGGGGTGCGGGCGACGTTCTCGGTACGCACGCGCAGCGGCGGGCTGGAGAGCTGGGCGCGGACGGCGCCGGTGGCGAGCGCCGGAGCCCGGCGCAGCGCGCCGGCCATGCGCTGCTGGGTGGTGTCGTCGAACAGGTGCAGGAAGCGGCCGGTTGTGGTGCCCGCGCCGTGGGCGAGGCCGGTGACGACGAGCGTGAACAGTCCTTCGTCCAGCAGGTCCGGGGACTCGCTGTGGAGTTGGAAGCACAGCTCCAGGTGAGCGGGTACCTGCTCGATCGGTCCGGGGGCCAGTCGTGGCAGCACGTCCGTGGCGTTCACTGTCGTCAGGCCGTTGAGAGCGGCCAGCTGCGCGACTTCGAGCAGCGTGGCGTCGCGCTCCTGCACGGCCGGTGCGGTGGTCGGCAGCTGGGATCCGCGGTACCCGGCCGGGTAGCCGAGCCCGGTGTCGGGGTTGACCAGCTCCAGCAGCGGGACGAGCGCGCCCATGCCGTACCGTTCCAGGAAGCGGCCGTGGTAGTCCCGCCAGGCGGGCGGGCCCTGTGGGTGGGGACCGGCCAGCGCCAGGGCGGCGGCCGCGCGTTCGGCCTCCAGCGCGACGTTCCTGGGCAGGGCCAGGTCGCAGTCCAGCCGCAGGTCCACCGCCAGCAGCGGCGGGCCGCCGCCTGGGACGGCCGCCATCGCCTCCAGCGTCTCGGCGCGGGTACTGCCCTGGTGGCCCGGGTCCTCGGCGCCATGCCGGACGAGGTGGTCGTGCACGGTGCTGAGCAGGTGCACCGTCGGTGCCACGGAGCCGCAGCCGGCGGCGCCGGCGTGCCCGAGCTGGGCCAGGAGATGGCCGAGCGGATCGGGAGCGGTCATCGGCGGCCTCAGCGAGGTGATGAGCACGCGCTGCCCGATCAGTCGCGTGACCATACGGTCGATGGCTCCGCACGGAGCGTCCGGGAATTCGACGCTCACCCTCGTCACCAGCTCCTCGACCAGGACAGCGTCCCGGGCGGCGGCCAGGATCGCCGCGACGGGCGGGGTCCGGCGAACCGACACCTCCTGCGGCGCGCCACCGCCACCGCCAACGGGCGGCTGGCGGCAGGGCAGCACGAGCTGGTCGCCACGAATCAGGCAGGTTGCGTCCGCTACGACCAGCAGCCGGCGCAGCAGTTCGGCGTCCGCCTCCAGCCGGTCCACCACGGCGGCCAGCCAGGCGGCGTCCGGTCGCGCGCAGGCTCGGTGCTCCCCGCCCCAGGAGACCTTCAGCCGGTCCCCCAGCCGGGCGGGCGCGACCCCGGCGAACAGGCCGAAGGGCGTCGCCCGGTGCCGGGCCCGCAGCAGGTAGCGCACCAGGGACTCCCCGATCCGGCGCAGCTGGCGTCCCGAGGCCACCTGGCCGGCTCCTGCGGCCCGTACCCGGGACGCCAGGACGGGGCTAGCCACTTCCACGGCCTCCGCCACACCGGGGCCGGCCCACGCCTCGGCCAGCCACCGCCGCCACGCCGCCGAGTCCTGCGCACCTTCGCCGCTCAGGTCCGGCCACGGCGCCACGGCCTCCGCCCCACCGTTCGCGGCAGCTCGCAGCAGCACCGCGTCCACAGCCCGGAACATCCCCACCCCCAGATCGACTTCGTACGGCCCGCACCCCGGGTGTGCCGGGGCCGAGCGGGCCCCGCCACACCCCCGGTCAGGCGATGCAGGTGCTGTTCGAGCAGGCGCTCTGGCAGGTGCCGCCGCAGCCGTCATCGGTGCTGCTCATCAGTTCGGCGATGACCGGGCCCTGATCGGTGACCGTGACATCCAGCTCGAAGTCGTTCTCATCCATGTGTTTTCCTCCTCGGAGAGTTGACGGACTGACAGGTGGTGCTCACCTGGCCCCGGTGTTGGCCGGTTACGGCCGTCGGCCGGGCCAGGAGATCGAGATGCGGGTATGGGCCTTGTCGACCACACGACCCGCGGGCAACTGGTCATCGGGCGTACCGGCGGGGAAGATCTCGATGCGGGCGCCCGGGCCGCTGCGCTGGGTCTGGTCCCAGGCGCGGATCTCCTTCACCAGACCGGCCGCCGTAGCCGCGGCCGCCGGGCCGTGCCCGTACGCGCCGAGCTCGAAACGGGTCCGGGTCTCGTCCACCGCACGCACCGTGCGGTAGGCGAAGGTGCCGCCGGCCACCAGCGTGGCGACACCGAGCGGCGAGGCCGACGCCACGATGCCCTTGTCACGCGCACCCACCGTGGCGGTCAGCCGGGTGTGGCCGTCCAGGACGGTGGCCAGCCACAGGTCCAGATCGTCGATCGGCTCCTCCCCGCCCACGGTCACCCCCGACCACACCTCCTCGCGGGGCGAGGACAGCGCCGCGCGCAGCGCCTCGACATCCACCTGATCGCCGTCGTCCAGCCGCAGCCCGACCTCCTCGTTCGGTGTGTTGCGCAGCAGCACCAGGCGCTCGCGCTGCTCACCGGCACCCTGCATCGGCACGAACCCGCACAGCTCGTAGCCGCGGCTGACCAGACGGTCGCCTTCACGGACGAGGACGAAGGAACGCATCAGGCCGCGCACGCGCAGCGGGACGACGATCCGGCCTCCCGGGGCGAGCTGCTCCCGCCAGGCCGGCGGGATGTCCGGGGCCCCGACGGTGACCTCGATCAGGTCGAACGGAGCCCGCCCCGGTGCCCCGAACTCGCCGTCGGCGGTGACGACATGAACGCTGTCGTAGCCGGCGTCGGCGAGCAGCCGGCGGGCCCGGTCGGTCACCTCCGGGTCGATGTCGAGGGTGGTGACGGTGCCCGCCGGGCCGACGAGTTCGGCGAGGTAGGCGGCGTTCATACCGCCCGAGCCGATCTCCAGGACGTTCTCGCCCGGCTGCGGGTCGGCCTGCTCCAGCATGAACGCCTGGACGTTGGCGGCGGAGACGGAGCTGATCGCGAGCCCGTCCTTGTCCCGCTTGGTCACCACCGCGCGCTGCGGATCGTAGGCCTCGGCGAGCCGCGCCTCGGGGGCGAACGCCTCGCGGGGGACCTGGCCGATGACCGACGCGACCCGGTCTGTGCGGATCGCTCCGAGGTCGCGCAGCTGCTTGACCAGGCCGGCCCGCAGAGCTTCCGGGGATCCGGAAGCGGGTGTGCTGTTCAAGGATGCTCTCCTTCGTTGGTGGTACGTGCCGGGATCAACGAGCCTGGCCGGACGGGGCCGCGTCCCGCCTCGTGGACAGGGCACGACTTCCTGGTCCTCGTTTGGTTGGGCGGTCGGTCTACGGGCCGCCTCGCTGCCGACGCTCCAACGGCCTGGCGGGAGGGCGGTGGAGGGGACGATGCCCGCCAGGCTGTTCCACGCCTCGGCGTTGTCCGCCACCATCGAGCGCGTCCACGTCACGACGCCTCGTGCCGCGCCTGTCGAGAGCGCATCCGACACGCTCCGCCCCCGGGAGCCTCCCGGCATCGGCGTAGCACGCGGCGATGACCCCCTTGAGGGTCTCCGCGTACTGGCGGATGCGGCCCGGAGACCGAGGTGCTTCCGAAGACATGCCCCTACTGTCACGGGAGCGTGGCGTTCAGTGAACCTGCGGTACATAGGACTTCCGAAGATCGCGCAGGATCGAACTCGCACGGCGCGTAGGACTTCGCCGACGCATCGTCAACTCATGTTGATTGCAAGGTCTTACGAGCGAACGTTCATGGCCGCTGAACGAGGTCAAGGTCGAGCATTCGTGCGACTCGGCCGGCCGTTGCCGGTCCATCGGCGAACACCGCGGTTATGCCCAGGGTCTCGGCCGGCACCAGGTTCGCCGGATGGTCGTCCACGAAGACGCAGTCGGCGGCGGCCAGATCCATGCGGTCCAACGTGCGTTGGTATATCCCCGGGTCGGGCTTGGCGATGCCTTCTTCGCCGCTGATGACCCGCACGTCGAAGAGATCCCATACTCCGGTCTCGGCATACGGGTTGTACGGGTCGAACCCGTAGGAGTTCGACAGGAGGGCAACGGTGATTCCCGCGCTGCGGGCCTGCTGGGCAAGCGCGACCATCGAGGGAACGGCGCGCACTTCTGCGTGAGCCCGCCCCATCAGGTTCTCGGGAGCAACCCCCATGATTGCCGCCGTTTCCCGGTTCCAGTCGCTCTGCGACATCCTGCCGAGTTCGAGCTCGACATAGAGCGCGCGCCCCACAGGGTCGTCCTCGAGGGTGCTGCGCCAGGTGTCGGCGGGCAGCCCTTCGCCGGTGCACCACGCGCGGGAGGAGTGGCCGATGGGGGTGGTCATCACTCCCGCGAAGTCGAGGATCAGGCCGCGGTAGGACAACGTGCGCTCCAATGCAGGTGGTTCGGGTGACTCGGGTGCTAACGGACGGTTGGCGAGGTGCCCAGGATGGCGGACAGCTTCCGGATACGGCTGGTACTGGCGTGACCGGCTCTCTGGATGATGACACCCGGGATGGCCTGGTGGCGCGACCACTCCGGGTGGGATGAGCAGACCTCAAGGAGGGTGTCCAGGGAGGTGTCCCACTGCCGTGCGTCACATTGCGCGAGGGCCACGTCGAGCAGCATGCGGTTGTGCGCGGCCTGCGTGAGCCCGGACGGGTCGAACCGGCGGGAGATCTCCAATGCGCGCCCCGCGTTGCCCAGCGACACGTTGACCCCGACGGCCTGGGCGTCGGCGTAGGAGGGACCGAACTGCAAGCCGTTGGTGTAGACGTCACGTCCCAGGCGGGCGGCCACCGCGTGGGCCTGGGACAGGAGGTCCGCGGCACGCGCGGAGTCGCCGAGTCTGCTGGCGGCGACGGCGGCAAAGATGATGTTCTTCCCGTAGGCCGCCAGGAGGCTCGATCCCTGCTCGGAGAACGTCGGCTCGGTGCGGGCGGCCGCCGCCTCGGCCTCTCGCAGTGCTTGTTCCACCCGGGCGTCGCGCAGCAGGACACGAGCCCGCGCTGATCCCAGCATGGACACCCGTACGGGGTCTGCCGCCAGTTCCGCGTAGCGAATGGCATGGCCGATCGCCGCGTACGCCAAGTCCCGCGCCCCAAGGAAGTTGGCGATGAGGCCGGCAGCGCGATAGGCGTCGGAGAGGAGCGCGTTCGCGGCGGCCTCCTGGCCGGCGGGCGTGGCCTGGGCGAACAGCGCCACGGAACGGAGGAAGGGCGCGACCAGGACACCGGCGTCGGTGTAGGCCCCTCGCCAGTACACCCGCCACATGCGGGCGGCGGCTTCGGCGAGGTCTGCCGGGCCCGGCGCTGCGCCTTCGGCAGGGTCATGAAGGACACCTGCGGCGGTGTCGTGGACTGTTCGGGACAGTTCCCGGAGCATCGCCCGATCGTCCGGGCTCATGCCTCGCCGTGGCGCCTGCTGGCCAAGGATCACCGCAACGTCGGAGTGCAGAGCTTCTGCGAGACGAAGCAGGGTCGGCAGTGACACGTTCCCGTTCTGCTCAGCTTTCTGGACGGTGTGCAGTGAGAGACCGCTCCGCTCTGCGAGGCCGCTCTGCGTCATTTTGCCGCGCAGCACCTTGAGCCGCTCACCTGTGGTGAAGTCCTGCCATTGTCCCATCTCGTCCCCATCCTCCGGCTTCTCATCGGTAGGTACCCCGCCAAGCTGGGCCAGTGGACCACGTTACGGCAGTGAAAGATCTTTGACGGACGTGAAGTTGACCTGCATTCACAGCTGGATGGCCGAGGGGGCGGTTTCTAGCGGTCCATGCTCCGGTGGCCGAGTCGGCCTCGCCGATGCGGGAGAAACCACGGTCCACGAGCCCGTAGGAGTCACTGGTGCGGTGCCTCGCCGCAGTTTTGATGGCACCGATCGCGTTGGCCAGGGGACTGGCCGACCGCGACCACTCTCCCGCGCGGGCTCGTGCCGCCGGGTTCCCCTCGTCGTAGTCCGCCTCATTGGCGACGGACTGCGCGCGCACCGACAAGTCCAGTCGCCAGAACAGCAGGACCTGTTCAAAACGGACGAACAACAGGCGGCGGCGGTTGGAATGAAGGAAGTCCGGATCGACGCGTACTTCTTCAACCGGGTGCACCAGGTGCAGGAGCGCTCTGACCTGTGCCAGGCACGTGGCGAACTGGTTGTCGGGGACGATCCATTCGACGTCGATGTCGCCCTCGCTACCCGCCGCAAGTGACCCCAGAAGCGTCGCCCCCGAACCGGGACAACCTCGCTCAAGGGCAGCCCGCACTCCGGCCGCCAGGCATTCGCGGCTACCTCGGAACTCCATGCAGGACAGCGTAGAACCGCCTCACACCCCACATCGGCCGTCAAGGGCCGCAGGCACGTTCGGCTGTACCCGACAAGCCACGCTGCGGACCGCGGAACCCAATCGCCGACACGGATGTTTTCCAACGGCCAGGACGGCCGAAGGTCAGGAACTCCCACGTTGCTACCCCTCGCAGGGGCGATGGTCCTCATCGCCCCTGCGAGGGGTAGCAACAGCTGGTAGGGGAGTAGCGTTCCGGTGGACATGAGGATGTTTGTCGAAGGCGTTGGACTGGGTGGTGAGGCGGACGTCATTGCCCTCCAGGGTCTGGATGAAGGCCTTGACGACCTCGGCATGGACCTCGCATTGCATCGGGCCGTACTTCTGGATCCGTTCCGCCTTGCGCTGGCTCTGCGGGGAGTTTCCGGGCCTGGTAGACCTCGGCAAGTCGGGCGTTTGCCTTTGCGGACGATGTGTGGGCGGCGGCGGGGCTCGGCGGGGGAGAGGTCACCGGGCGGCGCGGTCGTCCCGGTGGACGGCGGCTCCTCGATGGGGCACTGACGGTCCTTCCCCCGGCCCGGCACCGGCGGGCCGCGCACCGCCCCACGCACCTCACTCACGCACCTCACGCACGCACCTCACGCACGTACCGAACGCACCGAACGCACCGAACGCACCGAACGGAGAACCGGAGAACCGGAGAACCGGAGAACCGGAGAACCGGAGAACCGGAGAACCGGAGAACCGATGGGCATCCTCGACGGCCGGCGCCTGCTGATCACCGGCGTCCTCACCCCGGCCTCGATCGCCTTCCACGTCGCGCGCGTCGCCCAGGAGGAGGGCGCGCGCGTGGTCCTCACCGCGCACGGCCGGCCGAGCCTGGTCCGGCGGGTCGCCCAGCGGCTGCCCGAGCCGCCGCCGGTGATCGGACTGGACGTCACCGACACCGGGCAGCTCGGCTCGCTGGCCGAGCGGGTCGGCGCGCATCTGGACGGCCTGGACGGCGTGCTGCACTCGATCGGGTACGCGCCGCCGTCCGCGCTGGGCGGCAACTTCCTGAGCACGCCGTGGGAGGACGTCGCGACCGCCGTGCACGTCTCGACCTACTCGCTCACGTCGCTGACCATGGCCGCGCTGCCGCTGATGGGGCCGGGCGGCTCGGTGGTCGGGCTGGACTTCGACGCCTCGCGGGCCTGGTCCGGCTACGACTGGATGGGCGTGGCCAAGACCGGGCTGGAGTTTTGCGCCCGTTACCTGGCCAAGGAGTTGGGGCCGCGCGGGATCCGGGTCAACCTGGTGGCGGCCGGCCCGCTGGCGACCACCGCCGCGCGCGGCGTCCCTGGCTTCGACGGGCACGACTGGGACCGGGCGGCCCCGCTCGGCTGGGACGCGGCGGACGCCGGGCCGACCGCGCGGGCCTGCGCCGTCCTGCTGTCGGACTGGCTGTCGGCCACCACGGGCGAGATCGTGCACGTGGACGGCGGCGCGCACGCGGTGGGCGGCTGACCGGCATGGCGCTCAACCGGGCCTGTCTGGACCGGGTGTTCGCCGCACCGGAGCCGTTCCTGGTGACCCGCGCGGCGGTCCGCGCGTTCGCGGCGGCGATCGGCGACCCGAACCCGCTCTACCACGACCCGGTCGCCGCCCGGGCCGCCGGCCACCCGGACCTCCTGGCCCCGCCCACCTTCGCGGCGCTGGTCGCGGGGGAGGCGTACTGGCAGCTGCTGACGGACCCGGAGTTCGGCCTCCCGCCGGAGGGAGCGGTCCACCTGGCGCAGTGGTTCGGCTTCGAGCGGGCGCTGCGGGCCGGCGACGAACTGGCCGCCGAGACGGTCCCGGAGACGATGGACCGTCAGGCCGGCCGGGACCGGGTGGTGTTCCGGACCACGATCGACGACGCGCGGGGCGGGCGGGTGGCCACCGTCCGGACCACGCTGCTCGGCCCGGCACCCGGGCCGGGCTGACCGGACCGCGCCGCCCCCGCCGGGCTTCGGGTGCCTGGCCGTCGCGCCGGCGGGGACAATGGGTGTTCGACCTGTCACACAGTTCGACCTGTCACACAAGGGGGCCGTGCCATTCTCACTCTCGTCCTCGCCTGCGACGTGCTCTTCTGGGTCCTGCTGGCGGCCGGCCTGGCGGCCCGCTACGCGGCCGGCCGGCCCCGGCTCGGCGGCGCGCTGCTGTTCTGCGTCCCGCTGATCGACGTGGTGCTGCTGGTGACCACCGTGCTGAGCATCCGCGACGGTGTCGAGCCGACGGTCTGGCACGGTCTGTCGGCGGCCTACCTCGGCATCACGGTGGTCTACGGGCACCGGACGATCCGCTGGGCCGACGCGAAGTTCGCCCGCCGCTACGCCGGGAACGCGCCGCCCCCGCCGCCGAAGCTGTACGGGCGGGCCGCCGTCCTGGACGCGTGGGCGGGCTGGTTCCGCTTCCTGCTGGCCTACGCGATCAGCGTCGGCCTGATCTTCGGCCTGGTGGCCCTGGTCGGCGGGCCCGACCGGGGCGCCCCGCTGCTGGTCTGGCTCAACCCGCTCACCAAGGTCCTGGTGTACAGCCTGATCTGGCCGGTCGTCACCACCGTCCGGCCCGGCCGCGCCCCGGACCGGCCCGCCGACACGCCGTGACGTGGTCCGGACCACTGGTCCGGACCACGGTGCGGACGGCCCGCTGCGCGGTGGCTCGGCGGGCCTGTCAGGACGGCGGGGCGCAGGGCGGGCAGGCCCTGGGCTGCCGATTGTGTGTTCGCCGGGGCGCGTCAGGGCGTACGGATGGGGGAAGAAGACGGGCAGAGGTCGGCTCCCGGACACCGCGGAGGACCGATGCGCCGAAACGGACGGGTGGCGAACGCCCTGCTCGCACTGGTGAGCCGGGACTGGCTGGGGGTGCCGGTCGCGCTGCTGGTGGCGGGTGTGGGTGCCGGGCTGGTCGGGACCGGTGCGACTTGGGCGGTGACGCTCGGCATCTTATTCGTGACCGTCGGTGTGGTGCTGGCGGTCGGTGCGGTGCGGCACCTGGTGCTGGTGGGCCGCGGAGCGGGGGCGGGCCGGCCGCCGGGGCGGCTGGTCGAGGTGGGTGGGCGCCGGATGCACGTCCTCGCCGAGGGGGTCGCCGGGGACGGGCCGACCGTGGTCTGGATGCCGGGCGGACACGCGCCGGGCGAGGAGTTCGGGCAGTTGCACGCGATGATGGCGGCCCGGACCCGCTCGGTGCTGGTCGACCGGTTCGGCTCGGGCTGGAGCGATGTCGGGCCCTTCCCGAGGACGACGGCGGCCGAGGCGGAGGAACTGCCGGCCGCGCTGGAGGCGGCGGGGGAGCGGGCTCCGTACGTGTTCGTCGGCCATTCCTTCGGCGGGCTGCTGGTCGCGAACGCCGCCCGGCGGCGGCCGGACCTGGTGGCTGGACTCGTGCTGCTGGATCCGACGCCCCTGGATGTCATCGCCTTCGCGCCGCCCAACCGGCTGGTGGCGGGCATGCGCCGGGAGTTCCTGCTGACGGCGGTGCGGCACCTGTTCGGTGCGCACCGTGACCGTGGCGGCCGGACCGGCCAGTACTGCGCCGCCGCGTCGATCTTCGCGGAGCTCTCGCCCTCCGGCCTGGCGGAGGTGGGCTGGGAGACCGTGGTCTACGACGGGGACCTCGGCGACCTGCCGCTGGTGCTGGTCGTACCCCGCGACCTCACGGGTGGCGAGACGGTACTGGCCGCCGCCCGGGACGCGGCCGAGGCCGGGCGGATCGGCCGCTTCTACCTCAGGGCCCGGACCCGCTACCTGGCGGCGTCGACCGCGGCCCGGGTGGTGTACACACCGGCGGGCACCGGCCATGACTTCCCGACCGAGGAGCCCGGGTTCGTGGTCGGTGTGGTCGCGGATCTGGTGCGGGAGCTGCGCACGCTCGGCCCATGACCGCATGTTCACACCCCATGACCGTACGTTCAGCCCATGACCGTACGGGCGGAGCCGGCCCGGACCGGGCGCCGGCGGGAGAAGGCGCCCAGGTCCACGACGTTGCCGGTGTGCTCGCAGCGGTAGTGGACCGGGTCGCCGTCGTGGTCGTGGCCGGCCTCGACCAGGTCGATCAGGGTGGCGAGGTAGCGGCCCACCAGCGGGGCGTTCTTGAACTGGTTGCCGCTCGTGCCCATGGCGACGTAGTAGCCGTCGAGGGCGGTGCGGTCGTAGATCGGGGTCCAGTCGTCGGCGACGTCGTACACGCCCGCGACCCCGAGGGGCCGGTTCGGGACGCCGATCTCCGGGAAGCGGCGGGCCGCCCGGGTGACCTGGGTCCGGAAGCGGTGGGCGGTGGGGCGGGGGTCGGCTTCGTCCGGGTCGTCGATCCACTCCGGCGGGTCGCAGGGTGGCTCGGTGCCGCCGATCAGGAGGCGGCCGCCGGAGGCCGCTCGCAGGTAGGTGCCGAGGTCGAGGTCGGCGACGACGGGGCCGGGTCCGGGACCGGTGGTGTGGCCGCTCGGCGCGACGACCTGGTGGACCTCCTCGCGCAGCGGGCGCACGCCGATCGTGAAGTCGCTGCCGACGCCGGACAGCCGGTTGAGGCCTCCCGACCACGGGCCGGCGGCGTTGACCACGACCGGCGCGGAGATCCGTGTTCCGTCGGCCAGCCGGATGCCCGCGACCCGGTCCGCGTGCCGGTCGACGGCCACCACGGTGTGGTGGAACAGGAAGCTCGCGCCCAGCTCGGCCGCCGCGTCGGCGAGGTTCTGGGCGGCGAGCTGCGGGTCGTCGACGAACCCGGCGTCCGGGGTGAACAGGGCACCGAGCTCACCGGTCGGGCCGTCGAAGAAGGCGTCGTCGTCCACGGGCTTCGGCGGCCAGTACCGCCCGGGGTCGATCCCGGGGAGGTGTCGGCGCAGCGCAGGGGCGTCCCACCGTTCGTACTGGACGCCCGCGCGGTCGAACAGGGCGGTGACCCCGGACGGTGCGACGGCGGGGGAGTCGAGCAGCACGGCGCCGCTGCGGTGGAAGGCCGCGAGCGGGCGGCGGCCGGTGAGCCGCAGGTGGTCGGGCCAGGACGTCCAGAGGTGCTGGGCCTCCCAGGCCGTGGCGACGCCGTCGAAGGTGGAGTAGTTGAACCGGATGATCGCACTGGAGGCGCTGGTGGAGCCGTGGCCGGCGGCGCCCGCCTTGTCCACGACGACCACCTGCCGTCCGGTGCGGGCGAGTTCGAGGGCGACGGCGGCGCCGATCACCCCGGCTCCGACGACGACCGCGTCCGGTCGGCTGGTGGTCATGACGGCCTCTCGTCGGGCAGGGAGGTGCGCAGGCTGGGCACGGAGGCGAGCAGCGTCCGGGTGTACGGGTGCCGTGGGTCGCGCAGCAGGGCCTCGGTGGGGGCGGTCTCGACGATCCGACCGTGCCGCATGACCGCCACCACGTCGGAGACGTAGCAGACCGCGGGCAGGTTGTGGCCGATGAACAGCATGGACAGGCCCAGCCGCCGCTGGAGGCCGCGGATCGTGTTGAGGACGGACGCCTGCACCGAGACGTCGAGCGCCGAGGTGATCTCGTCGGCGATCAGCAGTCCGGGCTCGACGGCCAGGGCGCGGGCGACGGCGACCCGCTGGCGCTGGCCGCCGGACAGTTGCCGGGGCAGGCGGTCCGCGAACCGGGGGTTCAGGCCGACGAGTTCGAGCAGGGCGGTGACCCGCTCGGCACGGGCCTGCCGGTCGAGCCGGTGGAACGCGGTCGCCGCTTCGCCGAGCGTCTGGCGGACGGTCATCCGGGGATCCAGCGCGGTGTCCGGGTCCTGGAGGACGATCTGGACCAGGCGGCCGAGTCGGCGCCGGTCGCCGACGGTGCGGGCCCGGACCTCCCGGCCGTCGAGCAGGACCCGACCCCCGTGCACGGGGGTGAGGCCGACGATCGCGCGGGCCAGGCTCGACTTCCCGGAGCCGGACTCGCCCACGAGGCCGAGCGTGGTGCCGGGCGGGATCTCCAGCGAGACTCCGTCTACGGCGGCGACGGGGCCGCGCGGGCCGTGGTGGCGGACGGTGAGGCCGGTGAGCTGAAGAGCGGTCATGACGCGACCACCTCCGCCGCCACCGGGTACCAGCAGGCCACCCGGTGGACCGCGTCGAGGTCCTCCAGCGGCGGGGTCTCCTCGGCGCAGTGGTCCCGGCGACGTGGGCAGCGGGGCTCGAACGGGCAGCCCGGGGTGGGCGCGAGCGGCTCGGGCAGTGCGCCCTCCACCGTCGGCAGCGGCCGGTCGCGGTCCGCGGTGAGGTCCGGTACCGACTCGACCAGGGCCCTGGTGTAGGGGTGCCGGGTGCCGGTCGCGAGACGGTCGGCGGGCAGGGTCTCGACGATGGTTCCCGCGTACATCACCAGGACGCGCTCGCAGAACTCGCCCACCAGCGCGACATCGTGGCTGATGAACAGGACGGCGGCGGAGGTGTCCCGCCGGATCTCGGACAGCAGCCGGGTGATCTGCCGCTGCACGGTGACGTCGAGCGCGGTGGTCGGCTCGTCGGCGATGATCAGGCCCGGCCGCACCATCAGCCCGGAGGCGATCATCACGCGCTGGCGCTGGCCGCCGGAGAGCTGGTGGGGGCGTGCCCGCAGCAGGGCAGGGGGAAGGGCCACCCGGCGCAGGGCGTCCGAGGCCTCCGCCAACGCCTGGGCGCGGCTCGCACCGCGATGGGCGCGGACGGTCTCGGTGAGCTGGGTGGCGATGCGCAGCGACGGATTGAGCGCCGTGGCCGGGTTCTGGAAGACCATCGCCAGGCCGGTCGCGAGGTGGTGTTCGCGCTGGGCCGGCGTCATGGCGCCCAGGTCGGCGCCGAGCAGACGGAGGGTCCGGTGGGACACCAGGGCCCGCTCCGGGAGCAGGTCGGCGATCGCGAGCGCGGTGAGCGACTTGCCGGAGCCGGACTCGCCGACGAGCCCGACGATCTCACCCGGCCGCAGGGAAAGGCTCACGCCGCGAACCGGTCGGATCACGCCGTCCGGGGTGGGGAGTCCGACGCTCAGGTCCTCGACCTGGAGTACGAGACCGTCCTCGGCGGGCCCGCTCGGCGCGACCGGCTGCCGGGGCGCACGGGGTGCCGGGCCGCGCCGGGCGACGCCTCCCGCCAGGACCTCGCCGAGCAGCTGGAACGTCAGCGCCGCGTAGAGGATGGCCAGGCCGGGGGCGAGGGCGGGCAGCGGCTGTGCGTAGATGCGGTCGAGCCCCTGGTTGAGCAGCTGCCCCCAGTCGTAGCCGGGCGGCTGGACGCCCAGGCCGAGGAAGCTCAGCCCGGAGAGCGCGACCAGGGAGGTGCCCGCCGCCGTGGTCGCGCTCAGCAGCAGCGGCTCGGCGATGTTGGGCAGGACGTGCCGCCACAGCAGCCGGTGCCGGCGCAGGCCGAGGACCCGGGCCGAGGCCAGGTGGTCGGTGCCCGCGACGGCGGCGGCGAGCGTCTGGGCGAGCCGGGCGAAACCGGGCACACCGGCGACGGCGAGGGCGAGCGTCGCCCCGCCGGCGCCCGCGCCGAACACGACCGCGAGGAACATCGCGACCAGGAGCGCGGGGAAGGCGAGCAGGAGGTTGATCAGCCCGGCGAGCAGTCGGCGGGTGCGGCGGCCGACCACGGCGGTGGACGCGCCGAGGAGGATGCCCGTACCCGCGCCGATCGCGGTCGCGGCCAGCGCGAGCAGCAGGGAGGGCCGGGTGGCGGTCAGGACCCGGGCGAGCAGGTCCCGTCCGAGGCTGTCGGTGCCGAGCGGGTGGGCCGCGGACGGGCCTTGCAGCACCGCCGAGGGGTCGGGGCGGTCCGCCGCCGCGCCCCAGAGGAGGGGGCCGGCCAGCGCGAGCACGACCAGCGACGCCAGCATGGCCGCCGTGACCCAGGCCATGGGCGAGCGCGGGTACCTGGTGGGAAGGGGCATCGGATCCTCAGCTCTCCCTGATCGCAGAGCGCGGGTCCAGCAGCGCCAGCAGCACGTCGACCAGGAGGCCGGCGAGTAGTACGGTCGTGCCCAGGATCAGGACCGTCGCCTGGACCACCGGGTAGTCCTGGGTGACCACCGACTGCGCCAGCGCCGAGCCGATGCCGGGCCAGGCGAACACCTTCTCGACCAGCACCGTGCCGGCGATCAAGGCGGGCAGCAGGCTTCCGGCGACAGTGAGCGCGGCGGTCGCCATGTTCGGCGCCGCGTGCCGCAGGTAGCGGCGGGTGGGGGACAGCCGCTTGCTCCGGGCGGTGCGCATGTAGTCCTCGGACAGCACCTTCAGCGCCTCCACCCGGACGATGCGCACCAGGACGGCCGTGGGCGCGAGGGAGAGCGCGAGGACCGGCAGGACGAAGGACTCCGCGCCCGCCGCGCCGGCCACCGGCAGCAGCTGGAGGCCGACGGCCAGCAGCGCGGTGAGCCCGGCGGCCAGGACGAAGTCCGGTACCCCCGCGAGTCCGGCGGTGACCACGGTGAACGCCAGCTCGTTGCGCGGGTGCCGGCCGTCACGGGTGCGGACGGCAGCGAGCAGTCCGCAGGGCAGGGCGACGGCGAGGGTGACGAGGAAGGCCAGGCCGGCGATCTCCAGGGTGGCCGGCAGCCGGGTGCGGACGAGCTCCGCGACCGGTGTCCCGGTGACCAGCGAGCTGCCGAGGTCGCCGTGCACGAGGCCGTCGAGATAGTGCCGGTACTGGGACAGGAAGGGCGCGTCGAGCCCGAGTTGGTGCCGGCGTGCGGCCACCAGAGCGGGGGAGGCGTCGACGCCGAGCGCCGCGCGGACCGGGTCGCCGGGCACCAGGCGGATCATCGCGAACGACGCGGTGAGCACGACCCCGAGGGAGAGGAGCAGCCGGGCGGTGCGGCGGCCGAGGAACGCCGTCCAGGGATTCCGCAGCAGATGGGGCAAGGACACGGTGGGCCCCCGGTCACTGGTGGAGGCGGATGCTGGTGGGGACGAGCTGGCCGCCGAAGGTGGTGGCGAAGGTGGTGCGGTGGCCGTACACGGTGCTCCGGCCGTCCGCGATCGGCAGGGCGTCGACCGAGCGGAAGAGGGCGGCGGTGGCCCGGTTCCAGGTGTCGCAGCCCTCGGTGTCCGGCTCCCGGAGGGCCTGGGCGACCAGGGCGTCGTACTCGGGGTTGGCGACGCCCGCGAAGTTGAGGCCCTGGGCGGGGGTGGGGCCGGAGAAGAACGGGATGAAGCCGACCGGCAGGGCGAAGCCCGGTGAGGTGCCGACCACGACGTCGAAGTCGCCGGTCCGGTACATGGCGTTGACGAGGGCGGGCAGGCTCTCGGTGACCAGCTTGACGTCCGCGCCGAGCTCCGTCCAGGTGCGGGACATCAGCTCGGCGGCGGGCGGCAGGGTCGGTCCGAGGTCCGGGCTGGTGATCAGTCGCAGCCGCAGCGGTCGGCCGTCCTTGGTCAACCGGCCGTCCGGGTCGTGGGTCCAGCCGGCGGCGCGCAGGGCCTCGGTGGCGTCCTGCGTCGGTAGGTTGGCTGCGGCGAGGTCGGCGTGGCAGACGGCGCCCTCGGCGCCGAAGTCGGTGGCGGGCCGGCCGGTGCCGCCGACGGCGACGTTGGCGAGGCCCTGGTGGTCGAGCGCGGACACCAGGGCCCTGCGCAGCGCAGGGTCGGCCAGCGGTCGGCCGGGGCGCTGGTTGAAGAAGGTCAGTCCGACGACGGTCGCCACGTCGGTGGTGGACAGGCCGTGGCCGGCGAGCCGGGCGCGGTCCGGCCCGTTCACGTTCGCGATGTCGACGCCGCCGGTGAGGAGCAGGTTCGCGGTGGTGGAGGCCTGGGGCACCACCGAGATGACGATGCGGGCCGGAAGGCCGGGTTCCGCGGTGGTCGCTCCGGCCGGGCCCCAGGTGTAGCCCTCGCGGACGGTGAACTCGTACGGCCCGCCGGGGGAGTAGCGGGTGAGCACGTACGGGCCGGTGCCGTGGGTGGCGCGGTCGAGCGACTGGGGTCGGTCGAGGCCGGCGGGGCAGACGATCGGCAGCAGGCCGAGGGTGCGGGTGAGGAACGGGAAGGGGGCGGCGGTGCCGGCCGAAACGGTGCCGGCCGGGTCGTCGGCGGTCACGGTGAAGGGGACGTTGGGGAGGACGGTCTGGGCGCCGGCGAGCTGGTTGGCCGGGTCGCCCGCGTAGGTCAGCGCCCGGGCCACCGCCGAGGCGGTGAGGGGGGTGCCGTCGGAGCAGGTGATGCCGGGGCGGAGGGTGAAGGTGGCCGTGGTGGTGGTGGCCTGCCAGGTCGAGGCCAGGCCGGAGACCACGGTGCCGTCGGGGGAGAGGTTGACCAGCGAGTCGTAGGCGTAGCGGGCCTGGGTGGCGCCGAAGGTCGAGTAGGGGTCGAAGCTGGGCGTCTCACTGGCCGCGGCGATCCGGACGGTCCCGTGGTCGACGAGCGGAGTGCTCGTCGAGGACCGGGCGACGCCCGCGCAGCCGGCCACCGCGACGGCCGTGGCGGTGGCGGCGGCTGCCAGGAGGACCGGCAGGAGGCAACGGCGCATGGCGTCATGGTGCCACCGAGTTTTCCCGCTGACGAGTCAACTCGCCTTTGTGGCAAGTGTGTTCGAATAGCGAAAGCCGCCTGTGGATGCGTCGGGGAGCCGTTCGCGCGGCCCCTGGCGATCGGGTTCGTCTCACCCGTTCGAGGGATAGTACGGCCGCGGTTCCGCGGACCGGGCGACTGGGCGGCCGGTCATCGCCACACTGGCCGGATGAGGACGAGGACGAACGCGCCGGGCGAGGAGATCGGTCGACTGGCCGACGATTACTGGGAGTTCCTGCTGGAACGCGATCCACTGCTGAGGGTGCGCCAGGGGCTCCTGGTGGAGACGCTCCCCGGGGCGTCGCTCGCCGAGGCCGAGGAGCGGGCGCGGTTCGCGGAGGGTGCGCTCGGGCGGGTCCGGGCACTCGGCGGCGTGGGGTTGTCCGGAGTCGACGCCGACACCGCCGCGTTCCTCACGGGGTTGGCCGAGCAGGAGCTGCGGTCCCGCCGCTGCCACTGGCTGACGCCCGCGGCCACGCCGTACCGGCTGTTCCCGCTGTCGCAGTACGTCGACGTGGTCCTGTGCCCGTTCCGCTTCGCCGAACGACCGGACGTCGAGCGGTACTTGTCGCTGCTGCACGAGCTGGCCCGGGTGGTCGGCTCGATCGCCGACAAGGCGGCGGAGCAGGCTGTACGCGGTTTCCGGGTGCCGGCCCCGGCCCTGGCCGGGACGCGCGCCACCGTCGTCGGCCTGCGGGCGTCCGTGGCGCGCCGGGTCGAGGTGGACGACGACCGACTCGGCGGACTGGGCCGCGCCGACCGCGGACGGCTCCGCGACGGGGTGCATCGGCTGGTGGAGGTCGAGCTGGCACCGGCCTTCGACGGCCTGCTCGCCGTCCTCGACGAACCGGCCCACCTGCGCGAGGCGCCGCAGGCCGTCGGCTGGGCGCAGTACGCGGGCGGGGAGGAGGCGTACCGGGAGTTCGTCCGGACTCACAGTGGGGGCGACACGCCGCCCGAGCGGCTCCACGAGCTCGGCCGCGAGCAGTGCCGGGAACTCGCCGAGCGGATGCGGGAGGTCCGCACGGCCCTCGGATTTCCGGGCCCCGAGGGCGAGTTCCACGAGCGGCTGCGCACCGAGCCCCGTCTGTACGCCCGGACCCCCGAGGAGGTCGAGGCCCGCTACCGCGGCCACCTCGACCGGCTCGCCCCGCTGCTGCCGCGCTGGTTCGCCGTGCTGCCGGCCGCGCCGTACGGACTGGCGCGGCTGGATCCGGCGCTGGAGGCGGGGATGACCTTCGGATACTACGAGCAGCCGACTCCGGACGTCCCGGTCGGACGCTACCGCTACAACGGTTCGGACGTGGATCGGCGCTCGCTCCTGGGCGCGGCGTCCTTGATCTACCACGAGCTGGCTCCCGGGCACCACTTCCACCTCGCCCGGCAGGCAGAGGGCCTGGAACTGCCGCAACTGCGCCGCGAGGTAGCCGAGTTCACGGCTTTCAACGAGGGCTGGGCGGAGTACGCGGCCGGTCTGGGCTGGGAGATGGGCCTCTACGACGACCCGTGGGACGCGTACGGGCGCCTCGCGCAGGAGCGGTTCACCGCGCAGCGCCTCGTCGTCGACACCGGGCTCAACCTCGGGACGATGAGCCTGGCGCAGGCGCGGGACTTCATGCGCGCCAACTCCACCGAGGCGGACGACCAGATCGTCCCGGACCTGCTGCGCTACTCGACGGACCTGCCCGGGCAGGCGCTCTCCTACCGGGCGGGCTACCTGGAGTTCGGCCGGCTGCGGGCCCGGGCCGAGAGCGGGCTCGGAGCGGGCTTCGACGTACGGGCCTTCCACGAGGCGGTGCTGGGCGGGGGAGGGCTGCCGTTCCCGGCCCTTCGGCGGAGGGTGGCGCGCGAACTCGGCAATCCTCAGCAAGTAGGAAAATAGGCCCATAGGTTTGAATATGTAGGCGGCGGCCTTTACTGCTCAAGCAGGCCAAGATCACTCGCATGAGTGAAATCGGCCGGGACTGTTTGGTCTCGGTGGGCATGGCTCGACTACGGTGGCGAGAGAGTGGGCGGCGGACCCCGGCGATAAGGAATTCGGCCCAGTGGGCCCCGGCAGGGGAATAGTGAATTCCGGAAATGGGTACCTCTGTCCGCCCGGCTGTGCGCTGCTCCGGTGTTCGCAGTGCCCGGGATCCCTGTCATACGTATGCGTGAAGAGGATGGAGCATCATGCCGCCCGTAGTACCGCCCTTCCTGGTTGGCCTCATCGTCGCGCCACTGGCCAAGCGCCTGCTCAAACCGCTGGTGCGCGGTGTCGTCAAGACATCCGTCGGCCTTGCCATGGAGGTGAAGAAGGCGGCCCATGAGGCCGGAGAGAACATCCATGACCTCGCGGCCGAGGTGGCCGCCGAGATGGTGGCGGCGCAGATCGCCGCCGGTGACGTCGCGGCCCCCTCGGGGGACGGCCGGCGGGCCGCCGAGGCCGGCACCCCGAACGGTGAGAAGGACGACCCCGCCGACCGGACCGAGGGCGACGCGAGGACCTCGAAGATCCGTGCGACCGCCGGTGCCGGAAAGGCGCACTGACGGCCTGGCCTGCGGCCCGGGCCGCCGTGCGGGTGAGTATTTCTACCGGACCCGGAGAAATGCGCCTGCGCGGCGGCCGGCCGACGGCCTGTCGGCTGGACCATTCCCCCCTCCAGACTTTCCGATTCGTCGTATGTTCCCCGTCCGATCCGTGACGGCTTCCGCGACTTCCGCAAACAGGTGATCGTACACATGCCATCTCTGCTGGGTGCCTCAGTCGGACATCGCTCCGTAGAGGTGGACGTGCGCCCGCGCTCGGTCATTCCGGGCCGTCAGCGCTGGGACGTCAAGCCGGTCCTCGGGCGACCCCAGGTGGCCGAAGTCCTCGTCGCGGCCCTGCGGCGCATCCCGGGGATCACCGAGGCACAGGCCAGCCCGATCACCGGAGGGGTCCTCGTCCGGCACGACGCGCGGGTGAAGGCCGCCGACGTCGGTCGGCTCGTCCGCGGAGCGGTCACCCTGGTCGTGGAGGGCACCGGCGGAAGGGCGCGGACGCCGCAGACCCGGCCCGCCGTCGAACCGGCCCCGCGGGCGGAACGCGGCGCCGGGGGCCCCGTGCTCGCCGTCGGGGGCGGCCTGGCGGCCGGAGTCGCCCTGATCCGGGGGTCGGCGGTGACCAGGCAACTGGTCGCGCTGGGCGGTGTGGCGACGGCGACCGTGACGGTCCTCCGGAAGGCCTGGCGCAGGACGGCCGACGAGACCCGGGAACTGACCGGGGACGGATCCGCCCGCCACCCCCTGCTGGAGATCGTCGGACCGCACCGCCGGCGGCTCTACCGCGCTGCCGCGCTCTCGGTCGCCTGCCAGGTCTCGGAGATGGCGCTCGGCACCTTCCTCGGCTGGACCGCGCTGGTGCTCATCAAGGGCCGGGCCGCGCCGCTGGTCGGCCTCGGCCTGACCACCGCCTCCGCCCAGCTCTGGGGCCTGGCGGGCCTGGTGTCCGTGGCCTGTGCCGCGGTGGCGGCCCTCTCGTACACCTCCAGCCTCCAGTGGCGCGGGCTCGGCCAGGACATCCAGCACGACTGGCGCAACCGGACGTACCAGCACGTGCAGCACCTCGAACTGCGGCACCTGGAGGGTGAGCGGACGACCCGGGTCGCCGGCACGCTCACGGAGGACGTCGGTCAGCTCGGCACCTTCTTCGCCACCTCCGCGAACGACGTGCTGCAACTGGGTACCAGCCTGGCCCTCCTGGTGCCGGCGTTCCTGCTGCTGGCACCGCAGATCGCCTGGATCGCCTTCCTGCCCATCCCGGTCATCGCCTGGCTGTCGTTCCACTACCAGGAGAAGGTGGCGGAGGACTACGCCGTTTCCGGCGAGCGCCGGGCCAGGCTGCACAGCCAGTTGGTCAACACGCTGGAGGCCGGAGCCACCGTCAAGAGCTTCTGCACCGAGGGCTACGAGGCGGATCGCATCGACCGGCTGAGCGAGGAGGCCCAGGAGAGCAGCCGGCAGACCGACCGGAGCGCGATCCGCCACGCCGAGATCGTCCGGGTCTGCACGACCAGCTCCATGGCCGGCACCCTGCTGCTCGGCGGCCTCTCGGTGCTCAACGGGACCCTGCGGTTCGAGGTGTTCAGCCCGCTGATCGGACTGCCCCAGATGGTGCTCCTGCGGATGAGCCGGCTCGGTGGCATCGCCGACCAGTACCAGCGCACGCTGGCCGCCTACGACCGGGTCAAGCGGCTGCGCGAGCTGCCCGTCGAGACCGACGGCACCGGCGGACCGCTCGACATGGAGAAGGTGCGCGGGGAGATCGTCCTCGACGAAGTGACCTTCGCCTACCCCGGCCGCCCCCCGGCACTGGAGGACCTCTCGCTGACCGTCCCCGCCGGGCGGACCACCGCCATCGTCGGCGCCACCGGCTCCGGCAAGACGACGATCGCCAAGCTGCTGATGCGCTTCCAGGACGCGGAGTCCGGCAGCGTGCTGCTCGACGGGCGGGACGTACGTGACCTGCCGCGGCGGGACCTGCGCGAAGCGATCGGGTTCGTCGCCCAGGACCCGTTCCTGTTCGACGGCAGCATCGCCGACAACATCCGCTACGGCAGCTTCGAGGCCTCCGACGAGGCCGTGGTCGAGGCGGCCGCGACGGCCGAGGCGCACACCTTCATCGCGACGCTGCCGGACGGCTACGACACGCTGATCGGCGAACGCGGCGCCGCGCTCTCGGGCGGCCAGCGGCAGCGGATCGCCCTGGCCCGGGCGATCCTCAAGGACTCGCCGGTCGTCATCCTGGACGAGGCCACCTCCGCCGTCGACAACGAGACCGAGGCCGCCATCCAGCGGACGCTCCGGAGCTTCGCCGTCGACCGGACGGTGATCGTGATCGCCCACCGGCTGTCCACCGTCCGCCACGCGGACCGGATCTTCGTCATGGACAAGGGCGGCGTCGTGGCCGAACAGGGCACCCACGACGAGCTGCTCGCACAGCACGGGCTCTATGCGTCCCTCTGGCACCTCCAGGCCGGCGAACTCGCCGCCTGACCGTAGGGAACAGCGCCACCCACGTCGCCGACCGCGTGACAGTACCGCGGTCGGCGCGACGCCGCGCGCCCTGCCACCAAGCCTGCTCACACCTTCGGAGGTACCCCCATGTCCCGTCGTGAGGGCGATGCCCTTCCCCTGACAGCGGCCCAGTACGAGATCTGGCTCGCCGAGCAACGTGCCCGGACGGCGATCCCGGCCTACCGCATCGGCGAGTACCTGGAGATCCACGGGCCGGTCGACCCGGAGCCGTTCGAGACCGCGCTGCGCCTGGTCGTCGACGAGGTCGACGCCCTGCACGTGGGCTTCGTCGAGGACGGCGAGGGCCCGCACCAGGTCGTCCGCGAGCACACGGAGTGGAAGCCCGCGCAGGTCGACGTCAGCGGGGAGGCCTCGCCGCTCGCGGCGGCGCGGGAGTGGATGGACCGGGACCGGCTCCGGCCGCTGGACCTCGCCCGCGACCCGCTCTTCAGTTACGCGCTGATCGCGCTGGCACCGGACCGGTTCGTCTTCTACCAGAGCTACCACCACCTGGTGATGGACGGGTTCGGGTACACCATCGTCGGACGTCGCGTGGCACAGGCGTACACGGCGCTCGTCGAGGGGCGGCCGGTGCCGCCGTCCCCGTTCGGCTCGCTGGACGAGCTGATCGCCGGCGACGCGGCATACCGCGGCTCGGAGCAGTACATCGCCGACCGCGCCTACTGGACCGGGCGGTTCGCCGACCGGCCGGCACCGGCCCGGCTGTCGGACCGCCTGCCGGGCGGTCCCTCCGCCCAGTTCCGGCGCACTCCGCCGGCCGGACCACTGCGCCCCGGGGCGCTGCGCGACGCGGCAGAACGGACGGGTGTCCGCTGGTCCCGCGTCGTGATCGCGGCGACGGCGCTGTACGCGCACCGGCTGACCGGGGCCCGGGACGTGGTGCTGGGCCTGCCCGTCACCGGCCGGGGCGCCGACCCGGTACTGGCGGCGACGCCCGGTGCGGTGTCGAACCTCGTGCCACTGCGGCTGTCGGTGCGGCCGGACCTGCCGTGGTCGGAACTGGTCGAGCAGGTGGACCGGGAGGTCGCCGCCGCGCTGGCGCACCAGCGGTACCGCAGCGAGGACCTGCTCCGGGAGCTGGGGCAGTCCGGCACGATCGAGACGGCGTTCCCGCTGATCGTCAACATCATGTCCTTCGGCTCCGAGCCGAGTTTCGCCGGGCGGCCCGCCACGGTGTACGCCCCCCTGGGTACCTCCGCCAACGACCTGGCGATCTGGGCCGTGGGCGGGCGCAACGAGTACGGTCCGAAAATCGAGCTCGGGGCCTACGCGGAGGTGTGCACGGCGAAGGAACTCATCGACCACCAGCGGCGGTTGCTCGCGCTGCTGGGCACCCTCGCGGACTGCGACCCGCAGGAGGCGGTCGGCCGCATCGGCCTGATCGGGGCCGACGAGCACGGCGAACTGCTGGCCCTCGGCACCGGCACGACGACGGAAGCCCCCGCGGCCCTGCTGCCCGAGCACTTCCGGGCACGGGTGCGCGAGACGCCGGACGCGGTCGCGGTGGTGTCCGGCGAGGAAACGCTGACGTACGCCGAACTCGACGCACGGGCCAACCGCCTGGCGCACGCCCTGATCGCCCGGGGCGCCGGGGCCGAGCGGTCGGTGGCGCTGGCCCTGCCGCGCTCGGCCGGGCTGGTGGTGGCGATCCTGGCCGTGCTGAAGACCGGGGCGGCCTGCCTCCCGGTGGATCCGGAGCACCCGGCCGCCCGGATCGCGTATCTGCTCGACGACGCCCGGCCGGTGCTGCTGGTGACCGACTCCCGCACCCGGGACCGGCTGCCCGGGGCCGGCCCCGCCGAGCGGCTGGTGCTCGACGACCCGGAGACGGCCGCCCTGCTCGCCGAAGGCCCGGCGGCGGACCCGGCGGTGGCCGTCGACCCGCGCCACACCGCCCAGCTCGTCTACACCTCCGGCTCCACCGGACGGCCCAAGGGCGTGGCGTCGACGTACGGCGGCCTGGCGAACCTCTTCGCCCACCAGTGGCGGGAGCTGTTCCAGCCGCTGCTCGGGGACCGGGCACGCGTGGCGCTGACCACCTCGACGGCGTTCGACGCCTCCTGGGACCAGCTGTTCGGCCTCTTCGCCGGACACGAACTGCACATCCTGGACCTGGAGACCTGGGCGGACCCGGACGCCTTCGTCGACTACGCCGTGCGGCACCGGATCGACTTCGTCAACGCCACCCCGTCGTACCTGCAAGTCCTGCTCTCCCACGGCCTGTTGAGCAACGGCGAACACCGCCCGGCGGTGGTCGTGGCGGGCGGGGAGGCCGTCCCCGACCGCCTGTGGGAGCAACTGCGGGAGGCCGACGGGGTGGCCTGCTTCAACTTCTACGGGCCTTCCGAGTGCACCGTCGACGCGGCCGTCGCGCCGGTGGCGTCGAGCCCGCGCCCGGTGATCGGCCGTCCGGTCGCGGGCGCCCGGCTGTACGTGCTGGACACCGCGCTCCGGCCGGTGCCCACCGGGGTGCCGGGCGAGCTGTACATCGCCGGTGCGGGCCTCGCCCGCGGCTACCTCGACCGGCCGGGCCTGACCGCAGGACGGTTCGTCGCCGACCCGTACGGACCGGCCGGTGCCCGCATGTACCGCACCGGCGACCGGGTGCGGTGGGGCGCGGACGGCCGGCTGGAGTTCCTCGGCAGGGTGGACGACCAGGTGAAGATCCGGGGCTTCCGGATCGAGCCGGGCGAGATCGAGGCCGCGCTCGCCGCCCATCCCCGGGTCGCGCAGACCGCCGTGGTGGCACGGACCGACGACGAGGTCCGGCTGGTCGCCTATGTCGTACCGGCCGCCGGGGCGGCCCCGCGCTCGGCCGAGCTGCGCGAATACCTGCGCGAACGGCTGCCGGAGCACCTGGTGCCCGGCGCGTTCGTGCTGCTGGACGGGCTCCCGCTGACGCCCACCGGAAAGCTCGACCGCCAGGCGCTCCCGGCCCCCGGTCCGGTGCCGGTGACCGCTGGGCGGGCCCCGCGCACCGCGGCCGAGCAGGTGCTCGCGGGCCTCTTCGCCGACGTCCTCGGCGTGTCCGGGGTCGGAGTGGACGACAGCTTCTTCGACCTCGGCGGGCACTCGCTGCTGGCCACCCGACTGATCGCCAGGGCCCGCTCGGTGCTCGGTGTGGAGCTGGCCCTGGCCGACCTGTTCGACGCACCGACCGTCGTGGGCCTGGCGGCGGCCGTGGACGGGGCCGGCCGGGCGCGGCCCGCGCTGGGGCGGCACGAGCGGCCCGACACGGTGCCGCTGTCCTTCGCACAGCGCCGGCTCTGGTTCCTGCACAGCATGGAGGGGCCCAGCGCCACCTACAACGTGCCGCTGGCACTGCGGCTCTCCGGGGATCTCGACCAGCGGGCCCTGGAAGCCGCGCTGGCCGACGTCGTCGAGCGGCACGAGAGCCTGCGCACCGTCTTCCCGGTGGCCGACGGCGAGCCGTGCCAGCGCGTGCTGGACCTCGACGACGCCCGGCCCCGGCTGCGCGTCACCGCGGTCGAAGCGGACGAACTGCCGGAGCGGCTGGCCGAGGCGGCCCGGCACGGCTTCGACCTGGCGGCCGAACCCCCGCTGCGGACCGAGCTGTTCGAGCTGGGCGCGGACGAGCACACCCTGTTGCTGGTGGTGCACCACATCGCCGGCGACGGCTGGTCGATGGGCCCGCTGGCGCGGGACCTGACCGCCGCGTACGCGGCACGGGCGGCGGGCGGGAAGCCGGAGTGGGCGCAACTGCCTGTCCAGTACGCCGACTACACCCTCTGGCAGCGGGAGCTGCTCGGCGAGGAGACCGACCCGGACAGCCTCCAGGGCCGACAGCTCGCCTACTGGTCGGACCGGCTCGCGGGACTGCCGGAGCAGACCGAGCTGCCCTTCGACCGGCCCAGGCCGGCCGCGATGTCCTTCCGGGGGGCGCAACTGCCGGTCCGGCTCGACGCCGAACTGCACCAGGGCCTGCGCGAGCTCGCCAGGGACGGCGGCGCCAGCCTGTTCATGGTGCTCCAGGCCGGGCTGGCCGCCCTGCTCGGCAAGCTCGGCGCCGGCACCGACGTGCCGATCGGCACACCGATCGCCGGGCGCACCGACGAGGCCGTGGACGACCTGGTCGGCTTCTTCGTCAACACGCTGGTGCTGCGCACCGACCTCTCCGGCGACCCGACCTTCACCGAACTGCTCGGCCGGGTGCGGGCCGGCGCGCTGGCCGCGTACGCCCACCAGGACCTGCCCTTCGAGCAACTGGTGGAGGCGGTGAACCCGGCCCGGTCGCTGTCCCACCACCCGCTCTTCCAGACCATGCTCGCGCTGCAGAACGCGCCCACGGGCAGCTTCGACCTGCCGGAGCTCCGGGTGACCGGCGACCTGGTCGGCACCGGTACGGCCAAGTGCGACCTGACCTTCATCCTGACCGAACGGCCCGGCGAGGACGGCCTGTCGGGCGTGCTGGAGTACAGCACCGACCTGTTCGACGAAGCCACCGCGGCCGACCTCGTCGAGCGCTGGCTGCGGCTGCTCCGGGCCGTGGCCGCCGAACCGGACCGCCGGATCGGCCGGCTCGACGTGCTGTCGCCGGAGGAACTGCGCGAGCTGCTGCCGTCCGGTGCCGGTCCTGCCGATCACGCCCCGGAGAGCACCATCACCGCGCTCGTCGAGGAGCGGGTGCGGGTGAACCCGGCCGCGGTCGCGGTGGTGTGCGGCGACACCGCGTTGACCTACGGCGAGCTGAACGCCCGTGCCAACCGGCTCGCGCACGCGCTGATCGACCGGGGGGTGGGGCCGGAGCGGCTCGTCGCGCTGGCGCTGCCGCGCTCGGCCGAGCTGGTGGTCGCCGTCCTGGCCGTGCTCAAGGCCGGCGCCGCGTACCTGCCGGTGGACCCGCAGTACCCCGCGGCCCGGATCTCCTACCTGCTCCAGGACGCCTGCCCCGCCCTGCTGCTGACGACGAGTCGGATCGGTGAACTGCCCGGCGCGGAGTCCGTGGACCGGCTCCTGCTGGACACCGCCGACCTGGACGGGCTGCCGGACGAGGACCCCGGCATCGACGTCGGTCCGGGCCACCCCGCGTACGTCATCTACACCTCGGGGTCCACCGGCAACCCCAAGGGCGTGGTGGTCCCGCACCGGAACGTGGTGCGGCTGTTCGGTACCACCAGGGAGCTGTTCGCGTTCTCCGCCGAGGACGTCTGGACCCTCTTCCACTCCTACGCCTTCGACTTCTCGGTCTGGGAACTGTGGGGCCCGCTGCTGTACGGCGGCCGGCTGGTGGTCGTGGACTACGAGACCAGCCGCTCGCCCGGACGGTTCCTGGAACTCCTCGCCCGCGAGCGGGTGACGGTGCTGAACCAGACGCCGTCCGCCTTCTACCAGTTGATGCAGGCGGACGAGGAGGCGCCGGAGACCGGCCGGGTGCTCGCCCTGCGCACGGTGGTGTTCGGCGGCGAGGCGCTGGAGCCCGCCAGGCTGGCGGCCTGGTACGAACGGCACCCGGACGACGCGCCGCTGCTGGTCAACATGTACGGCATCACCGAGACCACCGTGCACGTCACCTACGCCGCGCTCGACCGGTCGGTCGCGACCGCGGGGGCGGCCAGTGTGGTCGGTGCCGCCATCCCCGACCTGCGCGCCCACGTGCTGGACGCCCGGCTGCGGCCGGTGGCCCCGGGCGTAGCGGGCGAACTGTACGTCGCGGGCGCCGGGCTGGCACGCGGCTATCTGAACCGGCCGGGCCTGACCGCCGGGCGGTTCGTCGCCGACCCGTACGGGCCGGCGGGCAGCCGCATGTACCGCAGCGGCGATGTGGTGCGCCGGGCCGGGGGAGGCAGCCTGCGGTTCGTCGGCCGGGCGGACCAGCAGGTGAAGGTGCGCGGCTTCCGGATCGAGCTCGGCGAGATCGAGGCGGCGCTGGCCGCGCACCCCGGCGTCGCCCAGGCCGCGGTCCTCGCCCGGCAGGACCGCGCCGACGACACCCGGCTGGTCGGATACCTGGTGCCGAGCGCGGGCCTCGCCCCGCGCTCGGCCGAGCTGCGCGAGTACCTGCGCGAGCGGCTTCCGGAGTACATGGTGCCCTCGGCGTTCGTGGAGCTGGACGCGCTGCCGCTGACCACCAACGGGAAACTGGACCGCCGGGCGCTGCCCGCACCGGAACTCGTCTCGGCGGGATCGGCGGGGGCCGGCCGCGCGCCGCGCACCCCGCAGGAGCAGATCCTCTGCGAGCTGTTCGCCGAGGTCCTCGGGGTGGCCGAGGCCGGGGTGGGGGACAGCTTCTTCGACCTCGGCGGGCACTCCCTGCTCGCCACCCGGCTGGCCGCCCGGGTCCGCGCGACCCTCGGCGTCGAGCTGGAGCTGCGCACCCTGTTCGAGTCCCCGACCCCGGCCACGCTGGCCGCCGCCCTCACGGGCGCCCGCCGGGCCCAGCTGGCCCTGGCGCCGTACCCGCGGCCGGAGAGGACCCCGCTGTCGTTCGCCCAGCGCCGGCTGTGGTTCCTGCACCAGCTGGAGGGCGCCAGCGCCAACTACAACATCCCGCTGGCCTGGCGGCTGTCCGGACCGCTCGACCGCGAGGCCCTGAAGGCGGCGCTGGCGGACGTGGTGGCCCGGCACGAGAGCCTGCGGACGCTCTTCCCGGCGGTGGACGGCGTGCCGTACCAGCGGGTGCTGGACGTCGTGGCGGCCCGCCCCCGGCTGCACCTGAGCCGGACCTCCGAGGCGGAGCTGGACGGTGTCCTGGCCACGGCGCTGGCCTGCCGGTTCGACCTGGAGACCGATCTGCCGCTGTACGCCGAGCTGTTCGAGCTGGCGCCGGACGAGCACGTCCTGCTGCTGGTGGTGCACCACATCGCGGGCGACGGCTGGTCGCTCGGCCCGCTGGCGCAGAACCTGACCGCCGCCTACGCGGCGCGCCGCCGTGGTGAGGAGCCGTCGTGGGAGGCGCCGGCGGTCCAGTACGCGGACTACACGCTGTGGCAGCACGAACTGCTGGGCGACGCCGCCGACCGGGACAGCCTGTTCGCCCGGCAGGCGGGCTACTGGACCGGGCAGCTGGCCGGCCTGCCGGAGCAGATCCAGCTGCCCACCGACCGGCCCCGCCCCGCGGTGGCCTCGCACCGGGGCGACTTCGTGCGGACCGGGCTGGACGCGGAGCTGCACCGCGGCCTGCGCGAGCTCGCCCGCACGCACGGCACCAGCCTGTTCATGGTGCTCCAGGCGGGGCTCTCCGCCCTGCTCACCAAGCTGGGCGCGGGCGAGGACATCCCGGTCGGCAGCCTGATCGCGGGCCGCACCGACCAGGCGCTGGACGAGCTGGTCGGGTTCTTCGTCAACACGCTGGTGCTGCGCACCGACACCTCGGGAGACCCGACCTTCGCCGAACTGCTCGGCCGGGTCCGGGACACCTCGCTGGCCGCGTACGCCCACCAGGAGCTGCCGTTCGAGTACCTGGTCGAGGCCCTCAACCCGGCCCGGTCGCTGTCGCACCACCCGCTGTTCCAGGTCATGCTGGTGCTGCAGAACGCCCCGAGGGCCGACTTCACCCCGCCCGGGCTGGAGACCGGCGAGGTCAAACTGACCACGACCACCTCCAAGCTCGACCTGATCTTCTCGATGTCCGAGCGGCACGCCGAGGACGGCACCCCCGAGGGGATCGACGGATTCGTCGAGTACGCCTGCGACCTGTACGACCGGGCGACCGTCGAGACGGTGATCGAGCGCTGGGTGCGACTGCTCGGAGCGGCGGTCGTCGACCCGCGGCGGCGGCTCAGCCGTCTCGACCTGCTCTCCGCCGGGGAGCGGCGCGCACTGCTGCCGGGGCCGGTCCCCGCGGAGACGGCCGGCTCCACCGGTCTGCCCGCGCTGTTCGAGGCCCGGACGCGGGAACGGCCGGACGCGGTCGCCGTGGTGAGCGGTGACCGCACCCTCACCTACCGGGAGCTGAACAGCCGGGCCAACCGGCTGGCCCACGCGCTGATCGGGCGCGGGGTGGGGCCGGAGCAGCTGGTGGCGCTGGCCCTGCCGCGCTCGGCGGAGCTGGTGGTGGCCGTCCTCGCGGTGCTCAAGACCGGCGCCGCGTACCTCCCGGTCGACCCGGACTACCCGGCCGCCCGGATCGCCCACCTGCTCGACGACGCCCGGCCCACGCTGCTCCTGACGGACCGCCGGACCGGTGACCTGCCGGGCGCGGAGGGGGTCGACCGGCTCGTCCTCCACACCGCCGACGGGTCGGACGGGTCGGACTGGCTGGATGGGCTGGACGGGCTGCCGGACGGCGACCCGGGTGTCGTGGTCGCGCCCGAGAGCGCCGCCTACGTCATCTACACCTCCGGCTCCACCGGGAAGCCCAAGGGCGTGGTGGTCCCGCACCGGAACGTGGTGCGGCTGTTCGACGCCACCCGGGCGCTGTTCGCGTTCTCCGCCGAGGACGTCTGGACCCTGTTCCACTCCTACGCCTTCGACTTCTCGGTGTGGGAGATCTGGGGCCCGCTGCTGCACGGCGGACGGCTGGTCGTGGTGCCGTTCGACATCACCCGCTCACCGGAGCGCTTCCTGCGCCTGCTGGCCGACGAGCGGGTGACGGTGCTGAACCAGACGCCGTCCGCCTTCTACCAGTTGATGCAGGCGGACGAGGAGGCGCCGGAGACCGGCCGGGTGCTCGCCCTGCGCACGGTGGTGTTCGGCGGCGAGGCGCTGGAGCCGGCCAGGCTGGCGGGCTGGTACCGGCGCCACCCGGACGACGCACCGCGCCTGGTCAACATGTACGGCATCACCGAGACCACCGTGCACGTCACCTACGCGGAACTGGACGGCACGCACACCGCCGGCCCGGCGAGCGTCATCGGCACCCCGATCCCCGACCTGCGCGCCCAGGTGCTCGACGCGTACCTGCAGCCGGTGCCCCCCGGGGTCGTCGGCGAGCTGTACGTGGCCGGCCCCGGGCTGGCGCGCGGCTATCTGAACCGGCCTGGCCAGACCGCCGGGCGGTTCGTCGCCGACCCGTACGGGCTGCCGGGCACCCGCATGTACCGCAGCGGGGACCTCGTCCGCCGACGCGCGGACGGGGGACTGGAGTACGCCGGCCGGGCGGACGACCAGGTGAAGGTGCGCGGCTTCCGGATCGAGCTCGGCGAGATCGAGGCGGCCCTGGCGGAGCACCCGCAGGTCCGCCAGGTCGCGGTGATCGCCCGGCAGGACCGGGCGGACGACACACGCCTGGTCGCCTACCTGGTACCCACGGCCGGAGCGGACGCCGGGCCGGACGCGCTCCGCGCCCACCTGCGCGAGCGGCTGCCGGACCACATGGTGCCGGCCGCGTTCGTCGCCCTCGACGCCCTGCCACTGACCGTCAACGGCAAGCTCGACCGGCGCGCCCTTCCCGAGCCCGACACCACCGGGGCCCCGGCCGGCCGGGCACCGCGCACCCCGCAGGAACACGTCCTGGCCGGGCTGTTCGCGGAGGTGCTGGGGGTGGCCCGGGTCTTCGCCGACGACGACTTCTTCGACCTCGGCGGGCACTCCCTGCTCGCCACCCGGCTGGTCGCCCGCGTGCGCGCGACCCTGGGCGTGGAACTGGAGCTGCGGAGCCTGTTCGAGACCCCGACGGTGGCCGGGCTGGCCGCCGGCCTGGGCGGGGCCGGCCGGGCGCGGCTCGCCCTGGGCCGCGCGGAGCGACCCGACCGCGTTCCGCTGTCGTACGCGCAGCGGCGGCTGTGGTTCGTCGACCAGTTGGAGGGGGCCGGCGGGATGTACCACATCCCGCTGGCCTGGCGGCTGACCGGCGATCTGGACCAGGACGCCCTGCGGGCGGCGCTCGGGGACGTCGTCGCCCGCCACGAGAGCCTGCGCACGGCCTTCCCCCAGGTCGACGGAGTGCCGTACCAGCTGGTCCTGGACGCCGGGACGGCCCGGCCGCTCCTGCCCGTCACACGGACCGACGAGGCGGGCCTGCCCGAGGCGCTGACCGAGGCGGTGGGACGCGGATTCGACCTGGCGGCCGAACCGCCCGTGCGCGCCGAGCTGTTCCGGCTGGCGCCGGACGACTACGTGCTGCTGGTGGTGATCCACCACATCGCGGGCGACGCCTGGTCGCTGGGCCTGGTGTCCGCCGACCTGTCCACCGCGTACGCGGCGCGTCTGCGCGGCGAGGAACCGCGCTGGGCGGACCTGCCGGTGCAGTACGCCGACTACACCCTGTGGCACGACCGGCTGCTCGGTGACCGGACCGACCCCGAGAGCCTGTTCGCCCGGCAGGCGGGCTACTGGACCGGGCAGCTGGCCGGTCTGCCGGAGCAGATCCGGCTGCCCGCCGACCGGCCCCGCCCCACGGCCATCTCCAGCCGGGGCGGACACCTCGCCGTCGAGCTGGACGCCGAGCTGCACGAAGCGCTCGTCCGCCTCGGCCGGGAGCGTGGCGCCAGCCTGTTCATGGTGCTCCAGGCGGGGCTCTCCGCCCTGCTCACCAAGCTGGGCGCGGGTGAGGACATCCCGGTCGGCAGCCTGATCGCGGGCCGGACCGACGAGGCGCTGGACGAGCTGGTCGGGTTCTTCGTCAACACGCTGGTGCTGCGCACCGACACGAGCGGCGACCCGACCTTCGCCGAACTGCTCGGCCGGGTCCGGGACACCTCGCTGGCCGCGTACGCCCACCAGGAGCTGCCGTTCGAGTACCTGGTCGAGGCCCTCAACCCGGCCCGGTCGCTCTCCCGCCAGCCGCTGTTCCAGACGCTGCTCGCGCTGCAGAACGCGCCGCGCTCCGCCTTCGACCTGCCCGGCCTCACCGCCGAGATCATGCTGGTGCAGTCGCCCACCGCGATGTTCGACCTCTCCTTCCACCTGGTGGAACGCGGCGGCACCGGCGGGGCGCCGGAGGGCGTCATCGGCCACATCGAGTACGCCACCGACCTGTTCGACCGGGCCACGGTGGAGGCACTGCTCGCCCGCTGGCTGCGGCTGCTCGCGGTGGCGGCGGCCGAGCCGGACCGGCCGCTGAGCCGGATCGACGTCCTCACCGCCGAGGAACGGCACGAGCTGCTGGTCGCGCGCAACGACACCGGGTGCCCGGCGCCCACGGCCGGCCTGCCCGCGCTGTTCGAGGCCTGGGCCCGGGCCACCCCGGACGCCGAGGCGGTGGTGTTCGAGGAGACCGTGCTCACGTACCGGGAGCTGAACGTCCGGGCCAACCGGCTGGCCCACGCGCTGATCGCGCGCGGGGTGGGGCCGGAGCAGATCGTCGCCCTGCGCCTGCCGCGCTCGGCGGAGCTGGTGGTGGCCGTCCTCGCGGTGCTCAAGACCGGCGCCGCGTACCTCCCGGTCGACCCGGACTACCCGGCCGCCCGGATCGACTACATGCTGACCGACGCGCGGCCGGCCGTCGTGCTCGACGACCTCGCGGCCGTCGACGCGCCCGGGGCGTACCCGGACACCGACCCGTCGGTGGTGCCGGACGCCCGGCACCCGGCGTACGTCATCTACACCTCGGGCTCCACCGGCCGGCCCAAGGCCGTGGTGATGCCCTCCGGCGCCCTGGCGAACCTGCTGCACTGGCACCACCGCGCCGTCGGCGGCGAAGCGGGCACGCGGACCGCCCAGTTCACCGCGCTCAGCTTCGACGTCTCGGTGCAGGAGATGCTGTCCGCGCTGCTGTTCGGCAAGACCCTGGTGGTGCCGACCGACGAGCAGCGCCGCAGCGCCGAACTCCTGGTGCGGTGGCTGGAACGGCAGCGGGTGGCGGAGCTCTTCGCGCCGAACCTGGTGGTCGAGGCGCTGGCGGAGGCGGCCGAGGAACACGGGCGGGACCTGCCGGACCTGCGGCTGATCGCGCAGGCGGGCGAGGCGATGCGGCTGGGCGGCGGCCTTCGGCGCTTCCAGGCCCGCAGGCCCGGCCGCGTACTGCACAACCACTACGGCCCGGCCGAGACCCATGTGATCACCGCCTTCCCGCTGCCGGCCGACCCCGCCGACTGCCCGCTGCCGGTGCCGATCGGCCGCCCGATCGCCAACAGCCGGGTGTACGTGCTGGATCCGGCCCTGCGGCCGGTCGCCCCCGGCGTCACGGGCGAGCTGTACCTGGCCGGGGCCGGGCTGGCGCGCGGCTACCTGAACCGGCCGGGTCTGACGGCGGGGCGGTTCGTCGCCGATCCGTACGGGCCGGCGGGCACCCGCATGTACCGCACCGGGGACCTGGTCCGCTGGCGCGCCGACTGCGAGCTGGAGTTCGCCGGCCGGGCGGACCATCAGGTGAAGGTGCGCGGCTTCCGGGTCGAACCCGGCGAGATCGAGGCGGAGCTGGCCGCGCACCCCGGCGTGGCCCAGGTCGCGGTGCTCGCCCGCGAGGACCGGCCGGGCGACACCAGGATCGTCGCCTACGTCGTGCCCTCGGCCGAGACCGGGACCACGGCGCCGGCGCTGGCGTCGTACCTGCGCGAGCGGCTGCCGGACCACCTGGTGCCGTCGGCGTTCGTGGTGCTGGACGTGTTGCCGTTGACGCCGAACGGGAAGCTGGACCGGGTGGCGCTGCCGGCGCCGGAGGCGGGTGTGCCCGGGGGCGGTCGTGCGCCGCGGACGCCGCAGGAGCAGATCCTGTGCGAGCTGTTCGCGGAGGTGCTGGGCCGGCCGCAGGTCGGTGTCGACGACGACTTCTTCGGCCTGGGCGGGCACTCGCTGCTGGCCACCCGGCTGGTCTCCCGGGTCCGGGCGACCCTCGGGGTCGAGCTGGAGCTGCGCCGGCTGTTCCGGACGCCGACACCGGCCGGGCTCGCGGCCGGCCTGCACGACGCCGCCACCGCACGGCAGGCGCTGGTGCCCCGGCCGCGCCGGGAACCGCTGCCGCTGTCCTTCGCGCAGCGCCGCCTGTGGTTCCTGCACCAGTTCGGGGCGCCCAGCGCGACGTACCACATGCCGCTGGCGCTGCGGCTCTCCGGCGACCTCGACCGGGAGGCGCTGGGGGCGGCGCTGACGGACGTGGTGGCGCGGCACGAGAGCCTGCGCACGGTGTTCCCGCACACCGGCGGCGTCCCGCACCAGCGCGTGCTGAGCGCCGCGGAGGCCACGATCCGGGTGCCGGCGTGCCAGGCGAGCGAGGCGGAGCTGCCGGAGCTGCTGCGCGAGGCGGCGGTGCGCGCGTTCGACCTGACGGCGGACCTGCCCGTCCGGGCACAGCTGTTCACGCTCGCGCCGGACGAGCACGTCCTGCTGGTCGTCCTGCACCACATCGCCGGCGACGGCTGGTCCATGAGCCCGCTCTCCCGCGACCTCGCGACCGCGTACGCCGCACGCAGGCGAGGCGGCGCCCCGGGCTGGGCGCCGCTGCCGGTGAGCTACGCGGACTACACCGCCTGGCAGCACGAGATCCTCGGTGAGGAGTCCGACGCGGACAGCGTGTTCGCACGCCAGGTCGGGTACTGGACCGAAGCGCTCGCCGGGCTTCCCGAGCAGCTCCCGCTGCCGGCCGACCGGCAGCGGCCGGCGGTCATGACCTATGGCGGCGGGCTGCTGGACGTCCGGATGGACGCCGAACTGCACGCCGGACTGGCCGAGTTGGCCCGGCGTTCCGGCGCCAGTCTGTTCATGGTGCTCCAGGCGGGTCTGGCGGCGCTGTACACGCGGCTGGGCGCGGGGACGGACATCCCGATCGGGAGCCCGATCGCGGGCCGGACCGACGAGGCGCTGGACGACCTGGTCGGGTTCTTCGTCAACGCGCTGGTGCTGCGCACCGACACCAGCGGCGACCCGAGCTTCCTCGAACTGCTGGGCCGGGTGCGGGAGACGACGCTGTCGGCCTTCGCGAACCAGGACGTGCCGTTCGAGCACCTGGTGGAGGTGCTGAACCCGGCGCGGTCGATGTCGCTCCACCCGCTCTTCCAGACCGTGCTGGCCCTGCAGAACGCGCCGATGGGCGACTTCGAGCTGCCCGGGCTGGTGGTCTCCGGGGTGGCGGTGCAGACCGGGACCTCGCGGGTCGACCTGACCTTCGGCCTCGCGGAGAACCGCGGGCCCGACGGCGCACCGGCCGGGCTGACCGGTGCGGTCGAGTACAGCACCGACCTGTTCGACCGGCGGACGGTCGAGACCCTGTTCGCCCGCTGGACCCGGTTGCTGGCCGCGGTCGCCGCCGCTCCCGACCGGCCGATCGGCTCGATCGACCTGCTGGACGGAGCGGAGCGCCGCGAACTCCTGCCCGCCGTCGAGGGCGAGGTGGCCGCCGCGAGCCTGCCGGATACCTTCGCGGCACAGGTGGCGGCGACGCCGGACGCGGTCGCCCTGGTCGACGGGCCGACCGAGCTGACCTACCGCCGGCTGAACGCGTGGGCCAACAGGTTCGCGCATGCCCTGATCGCGCGCGGGGTCGGGCCGGAGCGGACCGTGGCGGTGGCGCTGCCGCGGTCGGCGGAGTCCGTGGTCGCCGTCCTGGGCATCCTGAAGGCGGGCGCCGCCTACCTGCCGGTGGACCCGGCGTACCCCGCCTCCCGGATCTCGTACATGCTGGACGACGCGCGGCCGGTTCTGGTGGTCGACGATCCGGCGCTGGTGACGGAGACCGAGGGCTTCCCGGAGAGCGATCCGGTGGTGGCGCAGGATGTCCGGCACCCGGCCTACGTGATCTACACATCGGGGTCGACCGGTCGGCCCAAGGGCGTGGTGGTGAGCCACACCGGTGTGTCGGGCCTGGTGGCGGCGCAGGTCGAGCGGCTCGGCCTGGAGCCGGGCAGCCGCGTCCTCCAGTTCGCCTCGCCCAGCTTCGACGCGTCGTTCTGGGACCTGTGCAGCGCCCTGTTGACCGGTGCCACCCTCGTGCTGGCTCCGGCCGAGGCCCCGATGGAGGCCCTGACGGACCGCCGGCTCGACGTCACCCATGTGACCTTGCCGCCCTCGGCCCTGGCCGCGCTGGACGGTGACGACCTCACGGCCGGCACCCTGGTGGTGGCGGGTGAGGCCTGTTCGCCGGAGCTGGTGGCGCGCTGGGCGCCCGGGCGCCGGATGATCAACGCGTACGGTCCGACGGAGACGACGGTGTGCGCGACGATGAGCGACCCCCTCGCACCCGGGTCGGGCGTGCCGCCGATCGGCCGGCCGGTCGCGGGCTTCCGGGTGTACGTACTGGACGAGCGGCTGCGCCTGGTGCCGCCGGGCGTCGCGGGGGAGTTGTACGTCGCGGGCCCGGGGCTGGCCCGGGGCTATCTGAACCGGCCGGGTCTGACGGCGGGGCGGTTCGTCGCCGATCCGTACGGGCCGGCGGGCTCGCGGATGTACCGCACGGGAGATCTGGCCCGCTGGCGCGCCTGGGGGTCCCCCCGGTCGGTGGGGGCGCCTCCCAGCCTCCCCCAGCCTTCGGCCGGGGGGACCCCCATGGCTGGGGGCGCGGGGGGAGGTGAGCTGGAGTACGTCGGCCGGGCGGACCATCAGGTGAAGGTGCGCGGCTTCCGGGTCGAACCCGGCGAGATCGAGGCGGCCCTGGCCGAGCACCCCGCCGTCGCCCGGGCCGCCGTCCTCGCCGACGGTGACCGGCTCGTCGGCTACGTGGCACCGCGCCCCGGTACTGTCGCCCGCCCGTCGGCGCTGGCGGGGTATCTGCGGGAGCGGTTGCCCGACTACCTGGTGCCGTCGGCGTTCGTGGTGCTGGACGTGTTGCCGTTGACGCCGAACGGGAAGCTGGACCGGGTGGCGCTGCCGGCGCCGGAGGCGGGTGTGCCCGGGGGCGGTCGTGCGCCGCGGACGCCGCAGGAGCAGATCCTGTGCGAGCTGTTCGCGGAGGTGCTGGGCCGGCCGCAGGTCGGTGTCGACGACGACTTCTTCGGCCTGGGCGGGCACTCGCTGCTGGCCACCCGGCTGGTCTCCCGGGTGCGTTCGGCCCTGGGGGCCGAGGTGGGGCTGCGCGCGCTCTTCGAGGCGCCGACGGCGGCCGGCCTGGCGGCGCGGCTCGCCGGGGCCGACCGGACCAGGCCCGCGCTGGCGCCGTACGAGCGACCGGAGTCGGTACCGCTGTCGTTCGCGCAGCGCCGCCTGTGGTTCCTGCACCGGATGGACGGGGCCGCCGCGGCCTACCACATCCCGCTGGCGCTCCGGCTGACCGGAGCGCTGGACCGGAAGGCGCTGGAGGACGCGCTGGCCGGGGTCGTGGCCCGGCACGAGAGCCTGCGGACGGTGTTCCCGGAGCTCGACGCCGTGCCGTGCCAGCGAGTCCTCGACCCCGAGGCGGCCCGGCCCCGGCTACGGGTGACCGAGGCCGGGGAGGACGATCTGCCACAACGGCTCGCCCGTGCGGCGCGGCTCCCGTTCGACCTCGCGGCGGAACCACCGCTGCGCGCCGAGCTGTTCGCGCTCGCGCCGGACGAGCACGTGCTGCTGCTGGTCGTGCACCACATCGCCGGTGACGGCTGGTCCACCGGCCCGCTCGCACGCGACCTCGCCGAGGCCTACGCCGCCCGGTGCCAGGGCCGCGAGCCGGACCGGGGCGCCCTGCCGGTGCAGTACGCCGACTACACGCTCTGGCAGCGCGAGCTGCTCGGCGACCCGGACGACCCGGACAGCCGGTTCGCCGGACAACTCCGCTACTGGACCGAGCAGCTGGAAAGCCTTCCGGAGCGGATCCCGCTGCCCGCCGACCGTCCGCGGCCGGCCGTCGCCGGCTACCGGGGAGACGCCCTCGGCCTCGAACTGTCCCCGGAACTGCACGCCGGACTGGCCGAGTTGGCCCGGCGTTCCGGCGCCAGTCTGTTCATGGTGCTCCAGGCGGGTCTGGCGGCGCTGTACACGCGGCTGGGCGCGGGGACGGACATCCCGATCGGGAGCCCGATCGCGGGCCGGACCGACGAGGCGCTGGACGAGCTGGTCGGGTTCTTCGTCAACACGCTGGTGCTGCGCACCGACACCAGCGGCGACCCGGCCTTCGGCGAACTGCTGGGCCGGGTCCGGGAGACCGCGCTCGCCGCCTACGCCCACCAGGACGTGCCGTTCGAGCACCTGGTGGAGGTGCTGAACCCGTCCCGCTCGCTCTCGCACCACCCGCTCTTCCAGACGATCCTCGCCGTGCAGAACGCGCCGATGGGAGAGTTCGGGCTGCCCGGCCTCAGGGCGTCCACCTTCGCCGTGCCGACCGGAACGGCCAAGTTCGACCTCGGCTTCAACCTGAGCGAGCGGTTCCGCCCCGACGGCAGCCCGGACGGGATCGCCGGTGTGGTCGAGTACGCCACCGACCTGTTCGACCGGGACACGGTCGCCGCTCTCGCCCGGCGCTGGACGCTCCTGCTGGAGGCGGTCACCGCCGATCCGGACCGGACGATCGGGGGGATCGACCTCCTCGAATCCGAGGAGCGGAGCCGGCTGCTGGAGCGCGGCAACGCGACCGCTCGCGAGGTGGCCACCGTGCCGGTGCCGGAGGCGTTCGCGGCACAGGTGGCCGCGACACCGGACGCGCTCGCCCTGGTCTGCGGGGACATCCAGCTGACGTATCGTCAGCTGGATTCCCGGGCGAACCGGTTCGCGCACGCGCTGATCGCCAGGGGCGTCGGCCCGGAGCGACTCGTGGCCGTGGCGCTGCCCCGGTCGGTGGAGTCCGTGGTGGCCGTCCTCGGCGTCCTGAAGGCCGGTGCCGCGTACCTTCCGGTGGACCCCGCGTACCCGGCGGCGCGGATCGCGTTCATGCTGGAGGACGCCCGTCCGGCACTGGTGGTCGACGATCCGGCGATGGTGGCCGAGGTGTCCGAATGGCCGGACACCGATCCGAAGACCACCCTCGACGTCCGGCATCCGGCCTATGTGATCTACACCTCGGGCTCGACCGGCCGGCCCAAGGGCGTCGTGGTCGGCCACGGCGGCGTGGCCAGTCTTGTCGCCGCGCAGATCGAGCGGTTCGCGATCGAACCCGACAGCCGGGTGCTCCAGTTCGCCTCGCCCAGCTTCGACGCCTCGGTGTCGGAGATCTTCACCGCCCTGCTGCGCGGCGCGGCCCTGGTGCTGCCTCCCGCGGCGGAACCGGTCGCCGCGCTGACCGACCCCGGCCTCGCGGTCACCCACGTGACCGTGCCCCCGTCCGTCCTGGCGGCCCTGCCGGAGGGCGCGGTCACCGTGTCGACCCTGGTGGTGGCGGGTGAGGCCTGCCCGCCGGAGCTGGTGGCGCGCTGGGCGCCCGGGCACCGGATGATCAACGCGTACGGTCCGACGGAGACGACGGTGTGCGCGACGATGAGCGACCCCCTCGCACCCGGGTCGGGCGTGCCGCCGATCGGCCGGCCGATCGCCAACGCCCGGGTGTACGTGCTGGACGAGCGGCTGCGCCCGGTACCGCCCGGCGTACCGGGTGAGCTGTACGTCGCCGGCGCGGGCCTGGCCCGCGGCTACCTGAACCGGCCGGGCCTGACGGCCGGGCGGTTCGTCGCCTGCCCGTTCGGCACGGACGGCCACGGGCCCCACGCCCCCAGCCTGGCGGCCGGGAGGTGCCCCCAGCCCGATGGCGGGCAAGGAGGGAGGATGTACCGCACCGGCGACGTGGTGCGCTGGCGCGCCGACAGTCAGCTGGAGTACGTCGGCCGCGCCGACGACCAGGTGAAGGTGCGCGGCTTCCGGATCGAGCCCGGCGAGATCGAGACGGCCCTGGCCGAGCACCCCGCCGTCGCCCGGGCCGCCGTCCTCGCCCAGGACGACCGGCTCATCGGCTACGTCGTCCCGCGCCAGGACGCCGGCCGCGACGGCGGCCGCGAAGCCGACCACGTGGGCGAGTGGCGGGACATCTACGACGCCCTGCCCATCACCCCCGGGGAAACCGCCTTCGGCCAGAACTTCGTCGGCTGGAACAGCAGTTACGACGCGAGCCCGATCCCCGTCGAGCAGATGCGGGAATGGCGGGACGCCACCGTGGCCCGCATCCTGGCCCTGCGCCCCCGCCGGGTGCTGGAGGTCGGCGTCGGCACCGGCCTGCTCCTCTCCCAGATCGCCCCGCACTGCGAGTCCTACTGGGCGACCGACTTCTCCGCCACCGCGATCGACGCGCTGGCCGCCCAGGTCGCCCGGCAGGAGGAGCTGGCCGGACGCGTCGTGCTGCACACCCGCCCCGCGCACGACACCGACGGCCTGCCCGCCGGGCAGTTCGACACCATCGTGCTGAACTCGGTGATCCAGTACTTCCCGTCCGCCGACTACCTCACGGACGTGATCGACCGGCTGGTGCGGCTGCTCGCCCCCGGTGGCGCGCTCTTCGTCGGCGACATCCGCAACCTGCGGCTGCTGCGCCCGCTGGCCACCGCCGTCCAGCTGCACCGGGCCGGAGACGGCGCCGACCTGGCGACGGTGCGTCGGGCGGTGGAACAGTCCCTCCTGATGGAGAAGGAGCTCCTGGTCGACCCGGACTTCTTCACCGTCCTGCGGGACGGCGGCACCGACATCGGCGCGGTGACCGTGGAGGTCAAGCGGGGCCGGTACCACAACGAGCTGACCCGGTACCGCTACGACGTCACGCTGCGCAAGCGGCCTGCCGCCCCGGTGGAGGGCGACGCGACGGCCGAACTCGCCTGGGGCCGGGGCGTGACCGGGCTGCCGGAGCTGCGTGAGCTCCTCGACCGGCAGAGCGGCCACCCGGTCCGGATCACCGGCGCACCCAACCGCCGCGTGCTGCGCGAGGCGGCCCTGGCCCGGGCCGTGCAGGACGAGGACCTCCCGCTCGGGCCGCTGCTGGACCGGCTGCACGCCCCGGAGGAGGACGCGGCGCCCGATCCCGAGGACTTCCACGCCCTCGGGGACGAGCTCGGCCGCCCGGTGTCCGTCACCTGGTCGGCCACCGGCCCGGACGCCCTGGACATCGTCTTCGGCGGCGCACCCGGTGACGCCCCGGCCGAGGCGTACCGGCCCACCCGGGGCGCGGGCACGGCGCCGTCCCCGCTCACCAACCGCCCGGCCGGAAGCCGCGGTACCGCGGCCCTGGCCGCCGAACTCCGGGGCTGGCTGGGCGGCCGGCTGCCCGACTACCTGGTGCCGTCGGCGTTCGTGGTGCTGGACGCGCTGCCGCTGACCGCCAACGGCAAGCTCGACCGTCGCGCGCTGCCCGCCCCCGACCTTGGAACGGTCGCCGGCGGCCGGGCTCCGCGCACCCCGCAGGAGGAACTGCTCGCCGAACTCTTCGCCGACGTGCTCGGTCTGCCCCGGGTCGGCGTCGAGGACAGCTTCTTCGACCTCGGCGGCCACTCGCTGCTGGCGACCCGCCTGGCCTCCCGGGTCCGGGCGGTCTTCGGTGCCGAGCTGGAGGTCCGGACGCTCTTCGAGCACCCGACCGTGGCCGCCCTGGCGGGCCGCCTCGACGGCTCCGTCACGGAGCGGCCCGCGCTGACCGCCCGGCCGCGCCCCGAGCGCCTCCCGTTGTCCTTCGCCCAGCGCCGCCTGTGGTTCCTGCACCGGATGGACGGGCCGAGCGCCACCTACAACATGCCGCTGGCGCTGCGGCTCTCCGGCGCCCTCGACCGGGAGGCGCTGGGGGCGGCGCTGGCGGACGTGGTGGGACGGCACGAGAGCCTGCGGACCGTCCTGCGAGAAGCGGACGGCGTGCCCCACCAGCAGGTGCTGAGCGCGAGCGAGGCGTACCCGCCGCTGCCGGTGGTCGAGCTCGACGAGAGCCGGCTGCCGGAACGGCTCGCGCAGGCGGCCCGGCGCGGCTTCGACCTCGCCGCCGAACCGCCGATCCGGGCGGAGCTGTACGCGCTCGCCCCCGAACGGCACGTCCTGCTGGTCGTGGTGCACCACATCGCCGGCGACGGCTGGTCGATGGGCCCGCTCTCCCGCGACCTGGCCACGGCCTACGCGGCCCGCTGCCGGGGAGAGGAGCCGCACTGGCAGCCGCTGCCGGTCCAGTACGCCGACTACACCCTGTGGCAGCGCGACCTGCTCGGCGAGGCCGCCGACCAGGACAGCCTGTTCGCCCGGCAACTCGACTACTGGAAGGGCGAGCTGGCGGGCCTTCCGGACCAGGTCCGGCTACCCTCGGACCGGCCCCGGCCGGCCGAGGCCTCCCAGCGCGGCGGCCGGATCGAGGTCCGGCTCGACGCGGACCTGCATCAGAACCTGCGGGACCTGGCCACCGCGCACGGCGCCAGCATGTTCATGGTGCTCCAGTCCGGCCTCGCCGCCCTGCTCACCCGGCTCGGCGCCGGCACCGACATCCCGATCGGCAGCCCCATCGCCGGGCGGACCGACCAGGCGCTGGACGACCTCGTCGGGTTCTTCGTCAACACGCTCGTGCTGCGCACCGACACCGGCGGTGACCCGGGCTTCGCCGAACTGCTCGGCCGGGTACGGCAGAAGGCGCTGGCCGCCTACGCCCACCAGGACGTGCCGTTCGAGTACCTGGTCGAGGCCGTCAACCCCACCCGGTCGCTGGCCCACCACCCGCTGTTCCAGGTCATGCTGGCCCTCCAGAACGCCCCGGCCGGCGAGTTCATCCTGCCGGGACTGGAGACCGCCCACCTGGCGGCCCCGACCGGCACCGCCCGCGTCGACCTGACCGTCAGCCTGGCCGAGCGGTACGGCCCGGACGGTGTCCCGGCGGGCGTGCTCGGCGCGGTCGAGTACGCGACCGACCTGTTCGACCCGGCCACCGTGGAACGGCTGTTCGCCCGCTGGGTGCGGCTGCTGCGCGCGGCCACCGCCGAGCCGGACAAGCCGATCGGCCGACTCGACCTGCTGTCCGTCGAGGAGCGCCATGAGCTGCTGGTCGAGTTCAACCGGACCGCCGCCGAACTGCCCGAGGCCGGTCTGCCGGAGCTGTTCGCCCGCCGGGTGGCGGCCACACCGGAGGCGGTCGCGGTGGTCGCGGACGGTACCGAACTGACCTACCGGGAGCTCGACCTGCGGTCCAACCGTCTGGCGCGGGCGCTGATCGGGCAGGGCGTGCGGCCGGAGACCCCGGTCGCGGTCCTGCTGGAGCGCTCGGCGGAACTCGTCGTCGCGCTCCTGGCGATCGTCAAGGCAGGCGGCGCGTACGTCCCGCTCGACCCGCGGTTCCCGTCCTCCCGGATCGACCTGATCATCCGGGAAACCGGCGCGGTGCTGGTGCTCACCGAGGACGTGCTGACCGCGCTGAGCCAGGCCGAGTCCGACGATTCCGACCCGCACGTCACCTGTGATCCCCGGCAGCTGGCGTACGTGATGTACACCTCCGGCTCGACCGGCCGGCCGAAGGGGGTCGGTGTCACCCACCGCGACGTGGCGGCGCTCGCCCTCGCCCCGTGCTGGCGCGAGGGCGGCCACGAGCGGGTGCTGCTGCACTCGCCGACCGCCTTCGACGCCTCGACCTACGAGCTCTGGTCACCGCTGCTCGGCGGCGGCCGGGTCGTCGTCGCACCGCCCGGCCGGCTCGACCTCGACCTGCTCGCGGGAGCGGTCGCCGACCACGGGGTGACCGGACTGTGGCTGACGGCCGGCCTGTTCCGGCTGGTGGCCGAGGAACGGCCGGGCCTGCTCGCCGGGGTCCGCGAGGTGTGGACCGGCGGCGACGTGGTGCCGCCGTCGGCCGTCGCCCGCGTGCTGGCGGCCTGCCCGGGCACCGCCGTGGTCAACGGTTACGGCCCGACCGAGGCCACCACCTTCGCCGCCCACCACCGGGTCCGGACGCTTCCCGGGGCCGCCGCGAGCGTGCCGATCGGCCGGCCCATGGCGAACATGCGCGCCTACGTGCTCGACGCCGGGCTGCAGCCGGTGCCGACGGGTGTGGAAGGCGAGCTGTACCTCGCCGGGGCCGGCGTGGCCCGGGGCTACCTGGGCCGGCCGGGCCTCACCGCCGAGCGCTTCGTCGCGGACCCGTACGGGCCTGAAGGACAGCGGATGTACCGCACGGGCGACCTGGCCCGGTGGCTGCCCGGTGGTGCCCTGGAGTTCGTCGGACGCACCGACGAACAGGTCAAGTTGCGGGGCTTCCGGATCGAACCCGGCGAGGTCGAGGCCGTCCTCGCGGCCTGTCCCGGCATCGCCCAGGCGGCCGTCCTCGCCCGCGAGGACCAGCCCGGCGACCAGCGGCTGGTCGCCTACCTGGTGCCCGCCGCCGAGGGCGCGCCCGCGGCGGACGAACTCGCCCGCAGGCTCGGCCGCGAACTGCCCGAGTACATGGTGCCGTCGGCCTTCGTCACCCTCGACGAGCTGCCGCTGACCGCCAACGGCAAGCTGGACCGGGCGGCCCTGCCCGCACCCGGGTTCGAGGCGACGGGCGTCGGCCGCGGCCCGCGCACCCCGCAGGAGCAACTGCTGTGCGCCCTGTTCGCCGAGGTCCTCGGCCGGGAGCGGGTCCACCTCGACGACAGCTTCTTCGACCTCGGCGGGCACTCGCTGCTGGCCGCCCGCCTGGTCTCGCGCATCCGGGAGACACTGGGCGTCCCGGTGGGCCTGCGCACCCTGTTCGAGGCACCCACCGTGGCCGGTCTGACACACCGTCTGGCCATGAACGACCCCGAGGACGCCTTCGACGTGGTCCTGCCGCTGCGGTCGACGGGCAGCCGCCCGCCGCTGTTCTGCATCCACCCCGGCGGCGGCATCAGCTGGTCCTACTCCGGGCTCCTGAACCACCTCGGCCCGGAGTACCCGGTGTACGCGATCCAGGCGCGCGGCCTCGCGCGCCCCGAGACCCTGCCGACGTCCTACGAGGAGATGGCGGCCGACTACGCCGACCAGATCCGCAAGGTCCAGCCCGACGGCCCCTACCGGCTGCTCGGCTGGTCCGCCGGCGGGTTGATCGCCCACGCGATCGCCTGCGAGCTCCAGGCCCGCAGCGAACGCACCGAACTCCTGGCGGCCCTCGACGCCTACCCGGTCAAGGACGTGGTGCTCGACGAGTCCCCCGTGCCCACCGAGCGGGACGTGCTCGTCGGCATCCTCGACTGCGACCCCGCCGACCTGGGTGAGGGGCCGCTCTCCTACACCGAGGTCGCCGAGATCCTCCGCCGCCGGGGCAGCGCCCTGGCGCACCTGGACGAGCGGCGCATCGAGGCCGTCGTCCGGATCATGATCAACAACGCCGAGCTGGCGGCCACCCACGCCCCCGGCCGGTTCGAGGGGGACCTGCTGCTGTTCAACTCCACGATCGACCGCACCGAGGACTCGGCCGGCGCCGCCACCTGGCGGCCGTACGTCACCGGCCGGATCGACTCGCACGACATCACCACCCGCCACGACCGGATGACCCAGCCGGGCTCACTGGCCCAGATCGGACCGATCGTGGCCGCCCGCCTCGCCGAGGTCACCGGCGACACCGCCCTTTCCCACCAGGAGGACTGACCCATGACCAACCCGTTCGACGACCAGGACGGCACCTTCCTCGTGCTCGTCAACCAGGAGAACCAGCACTCGCTGTGGCCGCAGTTCGCGGACGTCCCCGAGGGCTGGACCGTCGTCCACGGCCCCGACACCCACGCCGCCTGTCTGGAGTACGTCGAGCAGTCCTGGACCGACATGCGGCCCAGGAGCCTTGCCGACGCCATGGACGCCCAGCGGTAGCGCGGCCGACGTGACCTCCACCGACACGCTCGGAGCCGACCCGCTCGGAGCCGACACCCCGGCCGGGGCCCGTGCCACCACGGGCCCGGCCGGGCTGTCCGGAGACCTCGCCGCGGCGCTGTACACGCCCGAGGCCCGCCGGGACCCGTATCCGTTCTACGCCCGGATGCGGCGCGAGAGCCCGGTCCACCGCAGCGACCAGGGCATCTGGTACCTCACCAGGTACGCCGACGTCGACGCCGCCCTGGGCGACCTGCGCCTGTCGAACGACCGGGACCGGATGACCAGGGCCCTCGGCGGTCTGGGCGGAAACCTGAAGGCCCTGAGCCGGCTCACCGACCGGCTCGGCCGGGTGATGACCAACACCGATCCACCGGACCACGCCCGGCTCCGCAAGCTGGTGAACCGGGCGTTCACCGCCCGGCGGGTCGAGGCCCTGCGGGACGGCATCCAGACGGTCGTCGACGACCTGATCGACCGGGCCGTGGCACAGGGGCCGGCCATGGACTTCATCGAGGCGGTCGCCTCCCCGCTGCCCCTGGCCGTCGCCTGCGAGCTGTTCGGCATCCCGCCCGAGGACCGCCCCCGGGTGAAGACCTGGTTCCGACGGCTCGGCAACCTCACCGCGGACATCGAGCAGGCCGAGGCCGCCGTCGACCAGTACGAGGAGTACCTGTCCGGGCTCATCCGGCAGCGCCGGAGCGAACCGGGCGACGACCTGATCAGCGCCCTGGTCACGACACAGGCCACGGACGACCGGCTCACCGACTCCGAACTGCTGTCCACCTGCTTCGTCCTCGTCACCGCCGGAGACGAGACCACCGCCAACCTGATCGGCAACGGCACCCTCGCCCTGCTGCGCCACCCCGACCAACTGGCCCGGCTGCGTGAGGACCCGGCGCTGATCCGCACCGCCGTCGAGGAGCTGGCCCGCTACGACACGCCGACCCAGGCGATCGTCCGGGTCGTCGCGGAGGACGTCGAGATCGGCGGGCAGGTGCTGCGCGAGGGCGAGCTGGTGTACCTGTTCCTCGGCGCGACCAACCGCGACCCGGACCGCTTCGAGGACCCCGACCGGCTCGACCTGGCGCGCACCCGCAACCGGCACCTGACCTTCGGCACGGGCCCGCACTTCTGCCTCGGCGGACCGCTCGCCAGGCTCCAGACCGAGCTGGCCGTCGGGACGCTGGTCCGCAGGCTCCCGCGCCTCGGGCTCGCGGACGAGGCGGCCCTCGAATGGCGGCCCAACCCGCTCCAGCGGCGGCTGTGCGCCCTGCCGCTCACCTACTGAACAACCCCATCGACCGCAAAGGAGAACCGACCATGGCCCGAGAGTTCCAGGTGCGTCGGGAGCAGGACCTGCCCGTCGCACCGGACAAGGTCTGGCAGGCGATCGCCACCGGTGCCGGCAACCTCAGCTGGCTGTACCCCATGGAGGTCGAGCCGCACGTCGGCGGGACGGTCTCCCGCGGCGGGGGCACCGTCGTGGCGTGGGAACCGCCGCACCACTTCGCCGTCCGGGCGACCAGGGACGGCGGCTTCTCGAACACGCTCAGCTACCACATCGAGCCGGCCGACGGCGGGTCGAGCCATCTGCGGATGGGGATCCACTGGGTGCACGAGGGTGTCGTCGACGACGGCTGGGACACCAGGGCGGACGCGGCCGAGAAGCACGTCGACTTCTACCAGCACAGCCTCGCCCAGTACCTGACGCACTTCGCCGACCGCGCCGCCGTCTACGTCAAGGCCGGCCGGCCCGGACCGACGGGCGACCCCGCCGACTTCGCCACGCTGCGCCGGCGCCTCGGCCTCCCCGACGACGCGGCCGTCGGCGACCGGCTCTCACTCGACCTCCCGGGCGCGGACGACGGCCCGGAGGAGGTGGTCGTGGACTACCTGAGCCCCGACTTCATCGGGCTGCGCGGCCCGGACGCGCTGTACCGGTTCTACAACGGCAGCTCCTGGAACTGGCCGATCTGGCTGGGCCACCACCTGTTCGCCGAGGGAGCGGACGAGCAGCAGGCCACCAAGGCGTGGAACGCCTGGCTCAACGGCTCCTGACCCCTCGCACCACAGACAACCGGAGGACCACTGGTGGAAACACTGCTCTACGCCGCCGAACTCGTCGAGGAGGGCGGCACGTACAAGCTCGTCGTGCAGGACGTGGTGCGGGACACGGTCCAGGTCACCCCCGTCCCCAAGACCGCGGTGGACAAGCTCCCGATCTTCCTGTCGGCGCTCAGCTCCAAGCTCAACTCCGCACCGGCGCGCGGCCGCCGGTAGCACACCTCACACCCGACGAGGCCGGTGCCGTCCGTCCGGAACGACTCCCGGACGGACGGCACCGGCCTCGCTCACGCCCAGAGCTGTTCGCCGAGGGTCCCGCCCGGCGCGGCCCCGGGCAGCACGTAGGCCACGGCCGACGCCTGGTGTTCGACGAAGGGGGACAGCGCGTCGCGGGCGGCCAGGCGCTCCTGGACGCGGGTGAAGAGGGCGGGGTCGCGCATGAAGGCGCAGAACAGCAGGCCGCGGTCGTCCAGGCCGTCGTCGTAGCTGTAGCCGCGACGGAGCATCCGGGCGCCCCTGTCGAGGCGGGGGCTGCTGAGACGGATGTGGGAGGTCGCGGGGATGACGTAGGAGCCGTCCGGGTGTTTGGCGTAGATGTCCGGCTCGTCGTGCTCGGCGGTGCCGGTGAGCGGGACGCCGTCGCCGGAGCGGCGGCCGATCGTCATGTTCTGCCGGTCCTCGGGGAGTGCCGCGAAGCCGGCGACATCCATGCGGATCCTGCGGTAGACCAGGATGGTCCCGTTCTCGTGGGCTCCTGGCGGGCCCCAGACCCATTGCCGGGCGGCCTCGTCGTCGGGGTTGGCGGTGCCGTCCTTGAACCCGAACAGGTTTCGCGCGGTGGTGCCCGGGGGCGTGGGAGGCAGGAAACCGGACTGGGTCCAGCGCGGGACGGCGCCGGCGGCCCTCGCGGCGGTGGTGGCCAGCTCGGCGACGACGGTCAGCGTCCAGCGGTCGGCGGCGCACAGCTGGACCAGCACGTCGCCGTTGCCGCGTGCCGGGTCGAGGCGGTCGCCGGGGTACGGCGGCAGGTCGGTCAGCTCGCCCGGGACGTTCAGGCCGAGCCGGGAGGCGAGCACGGGGCCGACGCCGACCAGGGAGGTGAGCCGGGCCGGGTCGTCGGTCCGCAGCCGCAGGTCGGGCAGCGTACCGGCGGCAGCGGTGGAGAGCGTGCGGGTCAGCGCCTCCAGGACGGTGCGCAGGGTCTCCCGGTCCGCGGTGGCGGAGGTCGGCGGGAGGTCCAGGGAGAACAGCTGTGTGACGGGTAACTGAGGCGCAGTCAGGCCGGCCTGCCGGGCGCCGTGGAAGGAAATCGCCGCCGGGGGTGGCGGGGCGGCGCTGGAAGCGGCGCCACGGCGCGATGCCCGGACGCTGCTCACCACCCCCTCCGCCGCCGTGCCGATCCCGGCGGCCAGCACCGCTCCGGCAGTGAGGAGGCTCCGGCGGTCCAAACCGGTTGCGGCGATTCGTGCCGGCTCCTGCGCATTTCCCGGTTCGGTGTGCATGGGCGATATTGGAGACGATAGAACACCTGTCATGCAAATCCTGCCTCCTCATGGTCTGTTGAATCGTTCGGTGCCCGGGCCTGCCGTGTCCCGGGCACCGGCGCCGCGGTACCTGCCGCGGTACCTGACGGCGCTGGTCGTCGCGGTCGCGGCGGCGGCCACGGGTTGCTCGTCGGCCGATTCGAAGCCGTCCGCCGATCAGCACCCGGCCGGGAACGTCCTTCGCGTACCGGAGGACTTCCGCACGGTGCAGCAGGCGGTGGACATCGCTCGTGAGGGGGACACGGTGCTGGTTCACCCCGGCGTGTACCGGGAGAGCGTGCGGGTCACCGTCCCGCGGGTGGTGGTGCGCGGATCGGACCGGAACGCGGTGGTCTTCGACGGAGGGCAGCGGCTCACCAACGGCATCACCGTCTCCGGTGCCGGCTCGGTGGTGGAGAACCTCACCGTCCACGGCTACCTCGCCAACGGCGTGCTGTTCACCGGCGTCACCGACGAGAAGCTGCAGTACCGCGGCGCCGGCGGGTCGGCCTACGACCCGCTGGACACCGTCCGGTTCCCGCCGGTGCAGGGGTTCCGGGCCTCCAGGGTGACGGCGTACAACAACGGGCTCTACGGCATCTACGCCTTCGACGCGCGCAGTGGTGTCATCGAGGACTCCTACGCCTCCGGAGGGGCCGACTCCGGCATCTACGTCGGCCAGTGCAAGCCCTGCGACACGCTGGTGCGCGGCAACACGGTGGAGCGCAACGCGGTCGGCATCGAGATCACCAACGCCTCGGACGGCTTGACGGTGCTCGGCAACCGCGTCGTCGGCAACCGCGTCGGGGTGACGGTGAACTCCAACGACCTGGAGGCACTCGCCCCGCAGCACGGCGCGGTGATCGCCGGCAACGTGATCACCGACAACAACGCCGCGGACTCGCCCGAGCAGGCCGACGGGGGCTTCGGCATCGGCATCGGGATCGGTGGCGGCACGGAGAACCACATCGCGCGCAACCTCGTCCGGGGCAACCGCGCGGCCGGGGTCGTCGTCACCGACCTCCCGGGGCACCCGGCCGTCGGCAACCGCATCGAAGGCAACAGCGTCACGGCCAACGGCGCCGACCTGGTGATGGCCGCGGCCGACCCCGGCAACTGCTTCAGCGGCAACTCGCCCGCGACCCAGAGCCCGAACGGCCTGGAGGGCCTTGCCGGTTGCGGTGTCACACCGCGGCAGGCCGTCCCGGCCGGCCGGTCCGTGCCCGTCCAGCCGCCGCCCGGTACGCCCTTCAACTCCGTGCCCGTCCCGCCCGCCCAGCCGTCGATGCCGGACCCGGCGGAACCCGGCCGCCCGGCGACGGACCTCCCCGGCCCGGTCGACCCGGACCGCTACCCCCTGCCGACCGACGCCACCGTCATGCCGCGGCCGAGCTGAGCCCGGTCGGCGCGCTCAGGCCCGGGACACGGCCGACGGGGCTCCCCGGAAGGCGAGTCGAGCTGCCGGAAGGCCCGCTCGGCCGCCGGGGAGCCCCGCCGGTGCCGCTTTCGGTACCGATCGCGGTGCCTCTTTCGGGGTGGTCGCGTCAGCCCGCGGCCCACGGTGCCTCGGGCAGCCGCGCGCCGTCGTCACGCCCGGTGATCTCCACGGTCGTCGGGGTGCCCAGGCCCGGCATCCGCATCGTCACCCGCCGCAGACCGCCGTCGCCGTCGATCCAGTACGTCAGCGGCGACAACTCGCCGTCCGGCCCCGCCCCGTGCGTGGCGTCGCGGGAGCGCGGTCCGGAGAACCTGTCGTAGTTCCGGCCGTCGATCCGGTCGGTTCCCAGCCATCGCGGCCCGGACTGCGCGAGCAGCAGCGGATTGTCGGGCCGGTCCGCGCCGAGCTGGATCAGCAACTGGAGCCCGGCGTCCAGGGGATCCGTCGTGTAGGCGCGCGGTGACCAGCCCGGGCGGGGAACGTGCTCGGCCCGCTGCCACGGCGGGCCGCCGGCGCCCTCCGGCTCCGGTGCCAGCCCCAGACCGCGGCTGTCCCACACGATCAGACCGTGGTCGAGCTGCCCGGTGGCCCCGGTCGCCTGGTAGCTGCCCACGGCCCGGTGGTTGCGGTAGTCCACGACCCCGTCGACCCGGATCACCACGCCGCCGCCCTCGGCGGCGGTGAGGGTCACCGCGACCGGACTGGCCTGGTACAGGGTCAGGCGCGACAGTGCGATGCGGGCCGCCTCGTCGGACGTCACCGCCCTGCTCGTGGTGGGCCCGGAGCCGTTCTGGTAGACGGCCAGGCCACCCGCCGTGGCCGCGCACACCGTGACCGCTGTCAGCGTCCTGAACCAGAAGGTCCGACGCGGCGTACGGCCGCTGGTCTTCTTCCGGGCCATGCAGATGCCTTCTCTCACGTCGGTCAAACACGAGGGCGGGTTCGCGGACCACCGGTCCGCGAACCCGCCCGATCCACTCCTGCCGGCAGCCGGCGCACCGGGCGCCGGCCACCGAGCCCGGATGCTACCTGTGCTGGGCCCTGCGCCTGCGGACCAGCACGAGCAGCGCCCCGCCGAGAGCCGTCAACATCGCGGCGGCCAGGGCCATCGGCATGAGCTGGCCCGTGCCGGTGCTCGCCAGGGGCGAGCCGGGCACGGCGCCCGGTGCGGCAGGCACGTTCGGCGGGTTCGGCGCGGCCGGTGCGCTGGGCGTGTCCGGCGTCGGTGGCGCCGGTGTGGGTGTCGGCGTTGCCGACGGGGTGGGTGTGGGGGTGGCCAGCAGCCGGTTGACCGCGGTCGTGGAGAGTCCGGCGTCGAGGTTCCCGGCGTTCAGCACCAGCGGGCCGAGCACCGTAACGTCCGGAGCGGCGTAGCCCTCGGGCGGGCTGACCTCCTGCCAGTAGTACGTCCCCGGTACGCCGGTGCCCTGACAGATGCCGTCGGGCCCGGTCGTGCAGGGCTCACCGACCGGCGTGTCGGGCTTCGCCCCGGTGGTCTGCAAGCCGTCGGTGCCGTTCGTCTCCTTCCACAGCTGGAACTTCGCCCCCGCCAGCGGTTTGCCGTCCTGGTCGTTCTTGACCAGGCGCAGCGCGCCCTCCTGCTGACGGAACCCGAAGTCGAAGGTGTGGTCGTTCTCGCCCGGTCCGCCGGTGGTCAGCGCCCGTTCCGGGAACTTCCCGCCGGCCGGGACGATGCCCTTGGAGTCGACGAAGTGGTTGTCGCCGACGTCCGCGTCGGTGGGCACCCACTGGTACAGCGGGCCGTCCTTGGCATAGTCGGCCGGGTTGTCGAGCCGGATGGTGTACTTCGTCTTCGGCTTCAGACCGCCGGGCACGTCCGAGTCGTCGAAGTAGTACTCACCGCGCGGTGTTGTCTTCGTCGTGCCGACGAGTTTCCCCGACTCGTCGTAGAGGTTGACGGTGGCACCGGGGACCGGGCGCTGGCCCGGGCTCTGGACGCCCTTGCGCTCGGGGTCGTACCAGACCCGGTTGCCGATCTGCAACGGTGCCTGGTCGCAGAGCACCTCCAGGTCGCCCATCGAGGCGCCCTTCCCGAAGGCGGCGTTGCCCGGGTTCAGGCGCAGGCCGGAACCGTGCTCCCGCGTTCCGTCGCGCTTGGTGAACATCGTGCCGGCGCCGTAGGCCGTGTCATTGGGGTCCACGCCGGAGGTCGCGATGTAGTCCTCCACCTTCGACAGCGCCAGGCCGGCGTAGGCCGAGTTCGCGTGGATACCCCCCATGCTGGACACGTTGAAGAACCTGGTGCCGCGCGGCGTCAGCCCGCAGCCGGTGTTCGTGTCCATCACGTACACGCCGCCGGCCAGGCACGCCTTGTTCAGGTCGCCGCCGGCCACGATCACCCGGTAGGTCGAGGTGTCCCCGGGCCGCGCATACGCCGTCGACTGGTCGGCGAACCGGTCGCGGAACGCCAGCAGCATGGAGCCGTCGGTCTCGAAGGCGATATCGGCCAGCTCCGGCTCGGGGTTGGACATGGACCCGCCGCACGCCTGGCCGTTCTGCTGGGTGGGGTACGTGTCCGTCCAGGGGAACCAGCCCGACCCGGCGCAGGGACCGGCCCCACCGAGCGTGGACAGGCGCGGGTAGTCCAGGGGCTGCTCCAGCACCGCCTTGCCGAAGGTCCCCGTCGCCGGGTCGAACGGCAGGACCACCGCGCGCAGGTCCGAGACCTTCCCGGTCGACTCGCCCGAACAGACACCGCCGACGTAGCCGACGCCGTCCTGCAGGCCCAGGCCGAACGGACGCCAGTCTCCCGGCGCGGGACAGCCCGGGTCCGGGATGGCGTGGACGGACTCGGGAGCCGCCGCGGTCGGCAGGGTGGCGTTGTAGTGGTACAGCTTGCGGTTGTTGAGGTTGACGACGAAGAGGTCGCGGCCGTCCTCGGAGATCTCCAGGTCGCCCAGGCTCTCCTTGCCCGTCGCGGAGAGGAAGGCGTCGTCGGCGGTGCCGGCGCCGTGCGCCGACGCTCCGGAGTCCGGGACGGTGGTGAACAGCGACGTGGTCTTGTTCGTCATGTCGGTGACGTAGATCGCGCCGGCGCCGCCGGGGCCGTACGTCGTGTCCCGCTTGGCCAGCGCCGAGCTGAACAGCCGCTTCCCGGGCTTGCTCCACCCGATTCCGTAGAGGGTGCCGGTCTCGGCGTTCGTGGCCAGGTCGGTCGTGTCCGTGTTGAGTCCGCGCGCGTTGTACGGGAACGTCACCAGCGTTCGCTGGGACTGCGGTTCATTGCTCGCGGGCTGGCACGCCGTGACCAGCGGCGCGTTCTTCTGGCAGTAGTCGCCGGGGCTCCACAGCCCCGTGGTGTACGCCACGTGCTTGCCGCCGCCGAGGTCGACGAACTCCTCGTTGCTGCTCAGCTGGTTCGGCGCGCCGTCCAGGCCCTGCCGCGACGCGAACGCCGGGAACAGCACGCCCGGCTTCGGGTTCACGACCTGGACCCGGTACTTGCCGCTGGCCGTCCGGGCCGTACCGGGTGCCAGGGTGAGCGTGCCGTCGGCGGCCGTCACCCCGGTGATCCCGACGCCGTCGTCGTTGGTGAGTGTCACCGTGACGCCGCCGATGCCCGGTTCCAGGGCCGGGCTCCACACGCCGGACGCGTCCACGGCCCGCACCACCCGGACCGTCACCGATCCGTCGTCCGCCTGCGGATACGCCGCCGGTGCCACCGCCAGTGAGCAACTGGCGATTCCCACGGCGAGGGCCGCGGAGCGGGCTATGGTGCGGCGGCCGGGCAGACCCGACCACCGCCGGCCCGGTCCGTGCGCGGCGCCGTTCGTCTGTTCACTTCTAGGTGTCATTCCTGCTCTCATCGTGGAGAAGGGGCTGGTGCCCCGACCTCGTGAAGGAGTCCATAGAGCGGCGGTGATCCGCCTTCTTAACGGAAGTTTAAAGAGGGTGTAAGCAAGCATGTGACAGAATGGCAATTTTGACGTCAGGTCAATTCGCTTCGGTGCCCGGCCCCGGCCTTCCGCGAGCGAGCCGCCCGGGCCGGGGATCCCTCGGTCAGGTCGACAGGCGGATGAAGTGCTCGGTCGCGAGGATTCGGTGCCGGACGTCGTCGGGCAGGCGGGACAGGACGCCGGGAAGAGGACGCTCGCCGTCGACCTGGCTCCGGTGTGCCGTGATCGCGGCCCACTTCTGCCCCAGCCAGGGGCGGACGTCGCGTGTCACGTCGGCCAGGGCGTCCGGGACGCTGAGCACGGACTTGCCGACCCGCGTCAGCAGGGGGCCGAGGTCCGCGACCGCCGAGTGGGGATGGGTGGCCATGTGCACGGTGCCGGGCCGCCAGGGCGCCCCGGCACCCGGGTAGAGGTGTTCGAGCCCTGCGGCGGCCGCGGCCAGCAGGGTGGCGCGGTGGGTCTGCCGGTGGTCCGGATGGCCTGTCAGCTGCCCGTAGGCGTCGTGGGTGAGCACGATCTCGGGCCTCACCTCGCGGATGTGGCGCACGATGTCCTCCACCACGCGATCGAGAGGTGCCTCGCACAGCCGCGGCCGCCCGGGGGCGGAGTCCGGGGCACGGTGGTCGGCGTAGCCGAGCATCCGCGGCTCGCCCGCGCCCAGGATCCGGAGGGCCTCGGCGAGTTCGGCGGCGCGGTGGGTGCCCGGCGCCCAGGTGACGGTGACGACCGCTGTCCGTGCTCCGGAAGCGGCGTGCTGGGCGAGCACCCCGCCGACGAGGAGCGACTCGTCGTCCGGGTGCCCGACCACGGCGAGCAGCGAGGGCAGTGGCGGCATGCGAATCTCCATCATCGGTGTGCCGGGAACGGTCAGCGCACCCACCCGTCAGGGCCGGGACGCAGCGTCATGTAGCCGTCCACGGGCCCGAAGCCGAGGTCGCGGTAGAGCGGGGCGCCGGCCTCGGTGGCGCGCAGCTCGATCGAGCCGCAGCCGGCGTCCTGGAGCGCCTCGACCAGGGCGGTGGTGACGGCGCGGGCGTGGCCGCGCCGCCGGTGCGCGGGGTCCGTGGCCACCGTGTGGATCCGGCCCCAGCGGCCGGTGGGAAAGGCCGGGCCGAGGTAGCCGCGGTAGATGATGCCGATGGCGCACGCCGCGAGCCCGCCGTCGGTGGGGACGACGTAGGCGAGCAGGTTCGGGTCGCTGCCGAGGCGGGCGCGCATGTCGTCACGGAAGGTCGAGCGCCACTCGTCGGTGGGCTGGGCGCCGTCCAGGACGGCGACGCGCAGGCGCAGCAGTTCGTCGGCGTCCTCGGGCCGGGCCGGACGGGCGGTGGTGGCGGTCATCGACTGGTCTCCTTCGCACGGGGGTCGGGGTCGGTGGTGAGGAGGAGGCGGATCCGGCGGGCAGGACGGCGGCGCTCAGGAGCACGCCGGCTCCGCTTCCCCCTGCGGCCACGCGTCGCGGTCGCGGCGGTGGTCGAACTCCTCGGCCTCGGCGGCCAGGACGTCGAAGTGGGGGAGCGGGGCCCAGAGGCTTCGTTCGCCGATGACGTAGAGGCGGCGCTTGGCGCGACTGGCGGCGACGTTGAGCAGGTGCGGGGTGCCGGCGGCCCACGCGCGGGCGCCGGGCCGGCCTCCGCCGAGTACGAGGATGACCACGTCGGCCTCCTTGCCCTGGGCCTTGTGGACGGTGGCGCAGCGTTCGTCGAGGAGATCAGGGGACCAGCCGGTGCGCTCGCGGCAGATCTTCCTGCACTCGTCGACGAGGGCGCGGAACGGGGCGATGATGCGCAGGCGTTCGAGGTCGACGCCGTGCTGGTGGAGGCGGTCGAGGACGAAGGTGAAGGCGCGGCGGTCGCGTTCGCCCCAGGGGGCGTCGGGTGGGCGGTTGGGGTCGTCGGTGTTGAGCCAGCGGCTGGGCAGCAGGCCGTCGCGGGCGGTGTCGGGGAAGGGCCTGGGGTGGGTGCCGTAGACCATGAGGCCGCCGTACGCGACCTCGTTGCTGACGGTGAACATCGGTTCTTCGCAGCGGCGGTGGACACGCAGGGGCGAGCCGACCCAGACGTACTCGTCGTCACCGCCGGGGGAGGGCAGGTAGGTGCCGTAGCGGTTGACACGGTCGGCGACGGCCTGCGCGGAGGTGGCGGAGGGCAGCCACTCCTCGTCCACTCCGTAGGCGCGCAGCAGGCGGCGCTGGAGGCTGGTGGGCATGGTGACGACGGGTTCGAGCTGGAGAGGGTCGCCGACCAGGACGGCGCGGCGGGCCCGCCACAGGGCGCCCACGGCGGCCTGCGGGGTGGCCTGGCCGGCCTCGTCGACGAGGACCCAGCCGACCGAGCCCTGTCCGAGGCGGGCGAACATGCTGCCGATGGAGGAGAAGGTGGTGGAGACCACCGGCACGAGGAGGAAGAGGGTCTGCCAGGCGTGCTGGACCTCCTCGTCGGGGACGGGGCCGTTGGTGCCGGCCATCAGCTCCATCAGGACCTGGAGGTTGCCGCGGACCTTCTTGGCGGTGCCCGCGACGAGGGCGCGGTGCAGGTCCAGGGCGCGCAGGAACAGGTCGCTGCGGGCGGTGGACCAGGCCTCGTCGGACCAGGGTGAGCCGAGTTCCTGGTCGCGCTCGTCGAGGTGGAGCCAGCCGAGCGGCAGGGCGGGCAGCGTGTTGGTGGCCTCCCGCAACTGGTGGTGGAGGGCGTCGAGTTCGGCGACGGCGGAGTCGAGGTCGCGCCGGGCGGTGGCCGTCGCGTGCCGGGCGCGCCGGAGTGCGTCGTCGGCCGCGTCCTCCTCGGCGCGGGCCGCGTCCTCGCGGGCCTGGGCGGCGGCGACGGCGGAGGCGGCCTCGGCCACCGCGCCGCCGCTGCGGGCGTGGAGGTCGGCGGCCAGGGCCTCGGTGCGTACGGCGGCGGCGACCTGCGCCATGGCGCTGTCCAGGTCGGTGCGCTGCTGGACGAGCAGGTGCAGGATCTCGGCCTGGGTGCGGTCGCGGTGCTGTTCGGCGGCCTGCCGGTCGGCGGAGGTCTGCAGCAGGCGGCGCAGTCCGCCGCGCACGCCCCGTTCGGTGGTCGGGGGCGCCTCGTGACGGGCGGTCAGCGCGTCCACGTACTGCCGGTGGTGTGCGGCCAGTTCGCGGGCGGCCGACAGGTCCGCGCGGGCGGTGGCCAGCTGCCGGCGGGCCTGGGGAACGCCTTCGCCGGCCAGCCGGTGTGCCGTCTCGGCTGCCCGGGTGGCGGCCTGGGCGGTGGCGGTCGCCGCGGTGGCGGTGTCGAGGCGGGCCGCGGCGGCGACCGCCCGCTCGTCGGCGCGGTGGACGTCGGCTCGCAGTGTCTCGATCCGCTGTCCGGCCCGCGGTGACTCGACGCCCTCCAACCCGGCGGCCAGTCGGCGGCGTTGCTCGCGCAGGCGCTCGACCTCGGCCTGCGCGGCGCGGAAGTCGGCGACGGCCTGCGTCCAGGACGGCACCGGCCGGGCCGGACCGGCCGGTGGGGCGGTGCTCGGGCCGGCGGAGCCCTCGGCCCGGCCGCGGGCCGGGGCCGGGGTGCGGGGCGGGATCCAGTCACTCAGGAGGGCCTGCATGCCGCGCAGCGCGGGGAGCCCCGCGGCGGTGCGGGCGTCGGCCTCCTTCTCGGGCAGCCGCCCCCACCAGAAGCGCTCCCCGAACTCCCTGCGGTTGGCCTTGTTGCCGAGTACGGCCGCGACGAGCCCCCACGCGGGCGCGCCCCCGAGGAGCGCGGAGGCGAGGTCGGCAAAGTGGTCCGGGTCGTCGTGCCAGTGTTCGTCGAGCGCGTCGAGGCCGGGGAGTTCGGCGGTGATGTTCTCCACCGCGCCGTTGTTGGACGAGGTGACCACGATCTCGAAGCCGGTCAGCCGCGGGTCGAGCCCGGAGACGAAGCGCGCGTGAGCGCCCTGGCGGTCCTTGCCCTGCCACGGGCGGCCGGTGAACGCCTGTGCGGGCCGGTCGAAGTCGGCCATCGCCGCGGCCCGTTCGACCACGAGTGCGGCGACCAGATCGCGCAGCATCGTCGTCTTGCCCGTTCCCGGCGGGCCGTTGACCGAGAACAGCCCGCCGTCGGTGCCCGCCCGGTCGGCCAGCATGCGGTCGACCGCGAACTGCTGGCTCAGCGCGAGGGGGAACCGCGCCGGTGCCGGCCACCGGCCGGCCGGCACCAGGTCCGGAGCGACACCGGCCAGGACGACCTCGCGGTCCTGCCGGACATCCGTCCTCGCGCCGGTGTCGATGGCGCCGTGCTCGGTCAGGTAGGCGTCCAGGGCCGGGCCGAGGCCCTCGCCGGCGGCCGCGCGCACCCGGGCGAGGTCCGGCGGAAGCAGGCTGTTGAGGAACGGCTGGGCGGCGGTGACCTTGGTCCTCGGATCGCGCGGGCGGTGAACCAGCAGGCTGCGCACCCGGACGACCCTCGGCCGCAGGTGCTCCTGGACACCGCACAGGTCGGCGATCTGCGCGGTCAGGGCCACCAGGTCGGCGAACGCGACCGGGCGCGGACCGGCATCGGCCTCGCGGCCGGGCACCGCAGCCACGTCCGCCGGGTCGGTGGGCGATGCCTCGGAGGCGGCGTCCGGGCCGCTGTCGGCTTCGGCCGCGCGGCCCTCCTCCACGGTGCCGCGAGCGGAGTGGCGGGCCGCCGCCCAGTCGGCGGCGCGACGTACCAGGGGCTCCGTCGCACCCTGCAACGCGACGCCGGCGATCTCGCCGAACAGCGCGCCGACCGCGGCCACCGCGGCGCCGCCCAGAATTTCGGCGAGCAGCTGCTGCCAGCCGCGAGTACCGGCCACGGGTTCCGGTGCCGCCGTCCCATCGGGCCGCCGGACCGCTTCCCGGACCGTGGATCCGGGCGATCGGGGGGAAGTGGCGTACGGGTTCGCGGCAGCGGTCAGCTCGCCGACCGCCACGGCGAACGCCTCGCTCAGTTCCTCGAAGCCGTCCAGCCACCCGGGAACGGACGGGCCCGGGTCGAACAGCCGCCCCGCCGCCCAGCCGCACGCGGAGACCACGGACGTGTCCTCGATCGGGCGCCCCTGGTCGTCCAGGACGAGCGCGAACATCGCGCTCTGACCGGACAGCACCAGCTCCTCCTGCGGCACCCCCGGATCCGGGTCGGTGCCCTCGGGCAGCACCGCGATCATCGCCTGGCGCAACAGCTCCAGGTCGAAGACCCCGCCGTACACCTCGTGGCGCCACACCTTCCCGTACGGCGCCCGGTCCGCGGCCGTCACCGGATGGTCCGGCGCCCACGGCAGCGGCGGCAGCGCCTGGCCCGCCGTCGGCGTCAGATCCACGACGTGCTTGTCCGCGGTGCCGGCCCGGCCCGCGCGGCGCCGGCTCGCCGCCGGGATGGTCGGCGGGCTGAACAGCTCGACGGCCCGCCAGCATTCCAGCAGAGCCTCCTGGCGCCGGCCCTCCCCATGTGCGGTCCGCACCCACTGCCCCCGTGTCGAACGCGCGGCGCACGGCCGCTTTCTGTGCTGATCAGCTGTCCGCAGAATCTACCCGACCAGGGACGGGTGAGCGGAGTGGGTTGCACGGGTGCCTGGCGGGGCGCGGTGCGCACACGGCAGGGCCGGGACTGCGCCCGATCGGTGGATCAGCCCTCGCCCGCTGTCGGGTGGCGAGCCCGCGGCGGGGCGGCGAGCATCGAGACCATGGCCGACCGCGACATCCCCTTGAGTCACGACGCGTTCTACCTGGACGCCACGGCCCGTATGTTCGGGTGGAACGTCACGCGGGAGGCGGACGAGAGTCTGATGATGTCGCTGTTCGAGCGGACGGTGCGGGTGGTCTTCTGGCACGACGGCGGGTTCCGGTACGCGTGGGCCACAGGCCCGGGCAGCGAGGCCATGGAACTGGCACTGCCGGAGGTGCTCGACGTGCTGGAGGAGTACGGCAGCGCGACGCCGCCGGCGCCGTAATGGAGGAGGAGGCCTGATCGGCAGCGTGTGTCACCGGGCGTTGCCCCGGATCCTCCGGCGGGCCGCGCCGCACTGGCGCGGGTAGCGTCTTGTCCTGGGGAGCCCGGCAGCGCGAGGAGACTCATGTCCGATGCCATCGTGATCGGCGCGGGCCCCAACGGGCTGGTGGCCGCCAACGTCCTGGCGGACGCCGGCTGGCAGGTCGACGTCCTGGAAGGCCAGGCGGAGCCCGGCGGGGCGGTCCGTAGCGACCGGGGCGTCCACCCCGGCTATGTCCACGACGTGTTCAGCTCCTTCTATCCGCTCGCCATGGCCTCGCCCGTCATCGGAGCACTGGACCTGGAGAAGTACGGTCTGCGCTGGAGCCACGCACCCACCGTCCTGGCCCACCCCCTGCCCGACGGGCGCTGCGCCACGCTGCACCGGGGCGCCGCCGCGACCTGCGCAGGCCTGGAGAGCACGTTCGGCGGGGCGGACGCCGGGGCGTGGCAGCGGCTCTCGCAGCTGTGGGACGAGCTGGACCCCCACCTCCTGCGCACGCTCTTCACTCCTTTTCCGCCGGTCAAGGCCGGTGCGGCGACGGCGGCCCGGATACGGGCGGCGGGCGGTCTGCGGGCGTTGCGCTTCCTGACCCTGCCGGTGCGCCGCCTGGCGCAGGAGGAGTTCACCCAACCGGGTGCCGGTCTGCTGCTCGCCGGGTGCGCGCTGCACGCCGACATGCTGCCCGAGGGCGTCGGCAGCGCGGCCTTCGGCTGGCTGATGGCGATGCTCGGACAGCAGGTCGGCTGGCCCGTCCCGGTGGGCGGCGCCTCCGCCCTGACGGGCGCGCTGGTGCGCCGCCTGGAGTCCCTGGGCGGCAGGGTGCACTGCGGGGCCCCGGTCGTGGAGGTGATCGTGCGCGGCGGCCGCGCGCTGGGAGTGCGTACCGTCGACGGCCGGGCGTACCGGGCCCATCGCGCGGTCCTCGCGGACGTGCCCGCCCCCGCCCTCTACGGTTCACTCGTGGGGTGGGAGCACCTGCCGCCCCGGACGGCGGAGGACCTGCGCCGCTTCCAGTGGGATTTCTCCACCCTCAAGGTCGACTGGGCTCTGGACGGCGCGATCCCCTGGGCCGCACCAGCGGCGGCGGACGCGGGAACCGTGCACCTGGGCGCCGACCTGGACGAGCTCAGCGACTACGCCCTGCAGCTGACCACCGGGCGGCTCCCGCGCCGCCCGTTCGCCCTCCTGGGGCAGATGACCACCGCCGACCCCGCCCGCTCCCCGGCCGGAACCGAATCGGCCTGGGCCTACACCCACGTCCCGCAGAAGATCAAGGACGATCTGGGCCCCGACGCCATCACCGGACGCTGGGACACCCGCGAGGCACACGCCATGGCGGAGCGCGTCGAGGACCAGGTGGAACGCTTCGCGCCGGGCTTCAAGGACAGGATCGTCGCCCGGCGCATCCTCACCCCGCCGATCCTGCAGTCCCTCAATCCCAGCCTGGTCGGCGGTGCCATCAACGGCGGCACCACCGCCCTGCACCAGCAACTCGTCTTCCGCCCCGTGCCGGGCACCGGCCGGCCCGAGACACCCGTCACCGGGCTCTACCTGGCTTCCTCCTCCGCGCACCCGGGCGGCGGCGTCCACGGCGCCTGCGGAGCCAACGCCGCCCGCGCGGCCCTGCGCTCGCACCGGCTTCTGGCCGGCCGCATTCTCTCACCCGGCCTGGCCGCCGCCCAACGGCTGCTGTCGGGCCCACGCGAGAAACACATCTGACGATCACCGCACCGGCCCCGCCGGGCAGCAGACCGCGTGGCGGGGAACACGGAGGAGGAACCGCATGGCACGGCGCCAGCAATTCATCGAGTGCCCACCGCAGCAGGTGTGGGCCGTCCTGGCGGACGGCCACAGCTACGCCCAGTGGGTCGTCGGCACCCAGCACATCGGCCACGTCGACCCGCGCTGGCCCGCTGTCGGTGCCGTCCTGCGCTACCAGGCCGGCCTCGGACCGTTCAACATCCACGACATGACCGTGGTGAGGATCTGCGAGCCCGGCACCCGCCTGGAACTCGAGGCGAAGGCCCACCCGTTCGGCGCCGCCCGCATCGCCCTCACCCTCATCCCCTGGGGAGACAACACCCTGGTCCTCCTGGACGAGCACCCCCTGACCGGTGCCGGCGCGCGGCTCCAGGGACCGGCCAGCGAACTGCTGCTCCACCTGCGCAACCGCCGGTTGCTCGGCAACCTGGCCCGGGTAGCGGTCGGGGAACAGCATCAGGACACGGCCTCGGGCTCCGCCCCGCACCATTGGTGAGCGCGATCGCCTCTGTCACCGATGACGGGGCGGTGCCGATGACGACACAGCGCCGTTCGCTGACAGGCCTTCTCCGCGACAACGGCACGGCGTGAAGCAGTCGCCTGGTCGGCCGGACAAGTCTTGGCAGCCAAAAGGTAGTTCGGGGCGCCCGGCCGCTTGTTGCCCACCCTGATCGTTCTTCACGCCGGGAAGTCGACCTTCAGGCTCGACGTACCCGTGCATCAGGGCGACCCAGGAGACCCCCGGCGTTATCGTGGAAGGAGTGGCGGGCCCGCGATCGGGGCCATAACTCACGAAAGGCAACCAGCCATGGCTATCGGGAAGAAGGCCGCCCACAAGGCCGAAGCGGTCAAGGGCGGCGCGAAGAAGACCGCCGGTCGCGCGACCGGTGACCGCAAGCTCGAGGCAGAGGGCCGCGGCGACCAGATCAAGGGCAACATCAAACAGGCAGGCGCCAAGATCAAGGACGCCTTCAAGCACTGACCGTCCGGCCGCGGCGGCGCTCGGCCTGTATTCCCGCGCGGCCGCGGCCCGGCGTATCGGACACCCTGGCGCGCCGCCCCACGTCCAGCATGTCCGCCGCCGATCCGATGGCCGCACTGACAGGTCGTCACCTGCGTTACGACCGGCACGACCCCGCGACCCCGGCCAACGACGATCTGGTCTTCTCCAGGGGCCACGGGGGCGTGTGTCTTCTGCCGCGTTGCTCAGGTGCTGAGCAGGCGGTTGAAGAACGAGCGGTAGCGCCGGAGCGCGATGCGCAGTTCTTCGGTCGGCACCTCGTCGCCGCGGTGCCATTGGCCTTCGAGGTCCTGCTTGTGTGCGGCGAAGGTGGTGGCGAGTGCCTGCATCGCTTCGGCGACCAGTGTGTCGGCCGCGTGTACGGCGTTGCGCGGGTCGTCGACGAAATCGCTCTGGATCTTCTGCCACCGTGAGCGGAACTCCTCCTGCTCCGCCCCCAACAGGGGTTCGCTCTCGTCGGCGGCTTCCTGGTCTTCGGCGGGCTCGGATGCCTGGGCGTCACCTTTCTCCCGGTCTTCTTTCTCCCGGTCTTCGGCTTTCTCCCGGTCTTCTTTCTCCCGGTCTTCGGCTTTCTCCCGGTCTTCGGCCCGGTCTTCGGCCGTGGACTCCTGCCCGCGGCCCTCCCGCTCGGTGGCGGTGGCTTCCCCGGGGAACGCCGGTGGCGAATCCGCCCAGGAAGTACCGCTCTGTTCGTCGGTGTCCTGTCGGGCGCCGGCCAGGTCCTGCGTGGACAGGCCGCCCTCGCCCGGCTCGGGTGTCTCTTGGCTGCGCATCTCTTCACTTCCGTTTCGGCAGTTACGGTCGGCTGCGGCCGCCGACGGGTGCGCCCTGCCGGCTCAACTCGCCGGTCCAGGGCTCACGTACGGCTGTCCCGCGGCCGGTCGCCGTTGTGGAGCAGTTCCTCGAACAGGGTGCGGTAGTGCACCATCGCGCCCCGCAGCTCTTCCGTGGTCGCCTGGTGGCGGCTGCTGCGGTCGTTGACCTCGTGGGCGGACCGGAAGTGCGTCAGCACGTTCCCGTGTTCGACGGAGAGGTCCTTGAGCTGCTGTTCGTACCCCTCGGTCGGGTATCCGCGTTCGCTCATGAGCGTGGTGACGAGCCGGTCCGCCTCGTGCACCGCGTCGTCGGGCCGATCGACGAACCGTTCCTGCACCCGGGCCCAGTCCTCGGCGTACCGCTCCCGGACGCCTGGTGGCAGCGGCTTGATGTTCAGCGCGTCGTGGCGTGCCTCGCGTTCGCGCAGCTCGCGGTCGGCCGCCAGACGGCCGTCCTTCGCCTCCGCGGTCCGGTCGTACTCCGGCCCGAACCGCTCCCGCAAGTGGCGGCGGCGTGTGACGAACCACGCCACCAGCGCGCACACGATCAGCAGGACCACGACGACACCGATGATGATGAGGGTTCCTGTTGACATTGGGTCCTCCGCTTGTAGCCCACTGAACCCCCAAGACCGCGCCTTCCCTTGACTGCTGATCCGAAACGCGGACAAACCAGGCCGAACTTTCGCCACCTGGCGGCCTCCGAAGACCGGCCCCCGCTGAGGGCGTACGTCTCCGGCCGTCGTGGGGCCGGCGCCCGGCAGCGGTTCGCTCGAATCGCTCGACTTCGTGGAGCGCCATCAGCCCGAGGGCGCCGGTCGGGTCGGCGGCCCGTGGTCCCGGAGCTCGCCGATCACCGCCCAGGCCACCGACACCACCGGCACCGCCACCACCGCGCCCAGGAGGCCGGCCAGGACGGCGCCGCCGGTCACGGACAGGGCCACCGCGACCGGGTGGATCCGGACCGACCAGCTCATGACCAGCGGGTGCAGCAGATGGCCCTCGATCTGGCCGATGACCACGATCAGCCCGAGCACCAGCAGCGCGACCAGCGGACCACGGGCGGCCAGGGCGACCAGCGCGGCGACGGCCAGCGCGATGGGGGAGCCGATCAGCGGGACGAGCGCCGCGACGAACTCCAGCACCGTCAGCGGCAGTACGAGCGGCACCCGCAGCACGGCCAGGGCGATACCGACCAGCATCGCGTTGGTCGCCGCCACGATCAGCACCCCTCGGGTGTAACCGGCGAAGGTGTGCCACGCGGCGCGCCCCGCCCGGCCCCACACCGGACGCGCCCGGGCGGGGAGCTGGTGCTGCGCCCAGCACCACATCCGGTCGCCGGAGTGGAGGAAGAACACCGAGCAGAACACCGCGAGCGCCAGCCCGGTGAGCAGTTCGACGGCCCGGCTCGCGCCGCTGAGCGCGGTGCTGAGCAGCGCGGAGCGGTGGGCGGCGACGAACTCGCCGATCTTGGCCCGCAGGCCGGTGACGGTGCCGGGCCGCAGGTGGAAGGGGGCACCGGTGAGCCAGTGGTCGATCCGGCCGAGGCCGCCGCGCAGTTCGGTGCCCAGTCGGCTCCAGTCACCGGCGACGGTCGTCCCCACCAGGGTGAGAACGCCGGCCACGACCACGAGGGCGCAGACGACGGCCAGCAGGACGGCGAGCGGGCGGGGCAGCGTCCGCGCCAGCAGGTCGACGAGCGGCCGCAGGACGGAGGTGATGACCAGCGCCAGGAACACGGCGATGACCGGAAGTTCGAGCTGGGTGAGGACGGAGACGGCCAGATAGGCGGCCACGCCCAGCAGGACCAGCCGCCAGGTGTACCCGGCGGCGGTCCGCAGCCCGGAGGGCACGCGGTCCCCGGAGGGCACGCGGTCCCGGGACGCCGGGGGGCGGACCCGGGGCGGGTTCACCCTGGTCCGGCGGCTGCCGGGCGGGCGGGGTCGCCGGGCCGGTCTGACGCCGTTCACTCGCACGGGCGGCCTCCCTGACGTCGGCCGGGTTTCGTCCGGTCCCGTGCGGCTACCCCGGCGGGTGGGCCGGAAACGGTCGCGGCCACGGCGGCGTGGCGACCGCGGCCAGCAGGACCACGAGGCCCACGGCCGGTCACGCCACGTGGTCGCCGGGCAGTCCGGAGTGGGGGCGGTGCGGGGGCAGGACGGTCTCTCCTGCGCCCGCGCCCGTGTAGCCGCCGCGGAGCCGGGCAAACGCGGGGCGTGGACGAGGAGCAGGTGGTGAGTCCGGCCCTGCCCGGGACGGCGATCTCCCCGGCCCCGGTCGTCCGCGCGACCCGGCGCGCCGCCCGGCGCACGACGGCCGCAGACCCGCCGCCGGGCACCTCCGACGACGTGGAGTGAGGAGCCCGGCATGAAGCGCCCAGGCGAAGGCCCCGCGCCAAAGGGCTCCGACCGGACCAGGCGGCTCGTGCTGGACGGCGGCGAAGGCGCGGTGCAGCGTTCCCGGGACTTCAGCCGCCGGTCCCTGGTGTCCTGGCATTGGCTGCCCACCTCGGACGCCGGGCAGCTGGCGGTGGCGGGGGACGTCCTGCTGATGGTCTCGGAGCTGGTCACCAACGCGTGCCTGTACGCGCCCGGCGGCCCTCGGGAACTGCGGCTGAGCTGGGACGGCGAGCGGCTGCGGGTGGAGGTTTCGGACGCCAGCCCGGTCCCGCCGCGGCTGCGCCCGTTCGCCGACCCCGGTCGTCCTGGTGGCTACGGTCTGCGGGTGGTGGACCGGTTGGCGCGCGACTGGGGCTGTCTGCCCGAGGGCGAGGGGAAGCTGGTGTGGCTGGAGGTTCCGTCCCCGATGGACCACGGCGCCCGTCGGCGCTGACCCGCTGAGACCCGCTGACCCTCGGGCTCGGCACTACCAGGTCTGCCCCCTCGGTACAGCCAGGTCTGCCCCCGGAGGCCGGCGCGGTCAGGTCTGCGCGGTCAGGTCCGCCCGGGGTGTGGCCTGGGCGGCGGTGCCGGGTCGGGGCCCGGGAAGGGGCCGGGATTCGGGAAGGGCGGGATCGGCGGCGGAACCGGGTCGGGGTCCTTGCCCGGCTTCGGCGCAGGGTCGGGGCGGGGGATCGGCTCGGTGTCCGGGCCCGGGGGAGGCGGGATGGTCATCACGGCCGGGACGGTCTTCACGACGGCCTCCTCAACGGCCCAGCGCGTGCGCCAGCTCGCGCTTGTTCATCTTCGAACGGCCCTTGATGTCGCGGTGCTTGGCCTCGTTGTACAACTGCTCGTAGGTCGGGCCCTGGGCCCCCTTGTGCGAGCGCTGCCCACCGCGGCGGCTGGAGGACATGTCCTGGAGGGAACTGCGGCTCGCGGTCTTCGACTCGCCGTGCCGGGCGCGTTCCTTGTTCACCGTCCGGGCGGCGATCTCCTTCGCCCGCTTCTCGCTCTCGCCCCGGTCGAGCGCGCTCTCCTTGATGTGCTCGTACTGGCGCTCCCGCTTGGGGCTGGATCCTCGCGGCATGGCGGTCGCTCCTCTCTCGGCCGAGGTTGTTGCCCGAGCGCGTATACCCGGAGAAAAAGCAACAAACCACCCAAAACATGAATTGGATGTCGTGTGTCGGGTAGAAAAACCCATGACGCGGCCCAGACGCACAGCCGGCCGCGTCAGCACCCCCGCCGGGTGCCACCGGGACCGTCGCTTGAAGACGGGCACAGGTCCTCCGGAAAGCAGCCCGCCGCGCTTGAGCGCGAGCCGCTCGCGGCGTTCGCCCCGATGCCCAGGAGAAAACCACCGTGTTCACCACACTGGAAACCGGTCACTCCACCGACCGGACGGCCGCCCCGCCGTCCGGTCTCCCGCCCGACCTGCCACCGCGTCCGACCGACGCGCAACTGCGTGCGATGGACAAGTCCGAGGCACGCGAACTCAGCGACGCGCTGTTCGAGCGCCTGGCCGGACTCGGCCGCGAGACGCGCGCGTACAGCTACGTGCGCGGCACGATCATCGAACTCAACATGCCGCTGGTGCGTTTCATCGCCGCCCGCTTCCGGTACCGCGCCGAGGACATGGACGACATCCTCCAGGTCGGTACGATCGGTCTGATCAAGGCCGTCGACGGCTACGACCCGCAGCGCGGCGTCGAGTTCGTCACCTACGCCATCCCCACCATCGCGGGCGCGATCAAGCGGTTCTTCCGCGACACCTCCTGGCCGGTCCGGGTCCCGCGCAGCATGCAGGAGCTGTACCTGACCGTCGCCCGCGGCTCCGACCTGCTGGAGCAGGATCTCGGCCGCCTCCCGCACCCCGACGAGATCGCCGAGGGCCTCGACCTGACGGAGGCCCAGGTCATCGAGGGCCTGGTCGCCGGCCGGGTCTACCACCCCGACTCGCTGGACGCGTTGCGTGACCAGGATGCCGACGAAACCGGCAGCGCCCTGCTGGACCGGCTCGGTGACTGCGATCCGGGCATCGAGCTCGCCGAGTTCCGCATCGCCGTGCGCCCGCTGCTCGCCCGACTGCCGCGCCGCGATCAGACCGTGCTCAAGCTCCGCTTCTGGGACGGCTGGACGCAGTCCGAGATCGCCGAGCGGATCGGCGTCTCCCAGATGCACGTCTCCCGGCTGCTCACCGCCACCCTGGTCCGCCTGCGCGAGCAACTGGAGGACCGCGAGGCCCCCGGCTGGACCGACCGGCCCGGCCAGGAGGACTGAGGCGGAGCCGTCGCCGTGGACCGGCCGGGTCGGTCCGGGCGCGACCGGGGGCCGCTCGGCGGCGAGAACGGCGACCGCGAGGAGGCGGGCACGATGGATCAGCAGGATCAGCAGGATCAGCAGGACCAGACGGCACCGCTCGGAAGCGGGACCGAGACGCGCCGCGACCGCGAGCCGGACGCGCTGCTGCGCAGGTTCGGCCTCGGGTTGCGAAGCCGGGCCTGGGAGGTGATGCGCGGCGTACGGCCCCGTACGGTGCTGGTGCTGGGCCTGCTGATGGGCGGGCTGCGGACCTCCCCGGCGGCCGTGTTCTGGGCGATCACCGGCTGCTGGGCCCTGGCGCTGGGCGTCGGGTTCGCCGTACTGTGCGCCTTCGCCGAGGGCCGCCGGAGCGGGCGGTGAACCGGCTCCCGGGCCCGCGCGGCCCGCTGTCCGAGGCGGTGCTGAGCCTGGTGACCTCCGGCCCGCCGGGCGCGGGCCGGCTCCTCGTGCCGCCCGTCCCGGGCACCGACCCGTGGGGCGAGGACCACCAGCTCGCCCTCCACCTCTGCTACGAACTCCACGACCGCGGCCTGCCCGGCGTCCACCCCGGCTGGGAGTGGGAGCCCGAACTGCTCTCCTTCAGAGGAGAATTGGAACGGCCGTTCCTCGCCGCCGTGCGCGCCGGGGCGGAGCCCGTCCGGCCGCTGCGCCAGGCCCTGGAACGGTTGCTGACGGAGCCCGCCGAGGGGACCGGGCCGTCGCACTTCCTGCTCGCCGAGGGTGCGCGGTGGCACGCGCGCGAGTATCTGGTGCACCGCTCGGTCTACCACCTGAAAGAGGCCGACCCGCAGCTGTGGATGCTGCCGCGGATCCACGGCCCCGCCCAGGCGGTGCTGATGGCGGTGGCGTACGACGAGTACGGCGCAGGTCGGCCCGACCGGGCCCACTCACTGCTGTTCGCCCGGATGATGGCCGACTTCGGCCTCGACGCGGAGTACGGGCACTACCTCGGCCTCGTCCCCGCGCCCGCGCTCGCGGTGGTCAACCTGATGACGCTGTTCGGCCTGCACCGCGTGCTGCGCGGCGCCGCCGTCGGACACTTCGCCACTGTCGAGATCACCTCCTCGCCCGGCTCCGCCCGCCTGGCCGCAGCCCTGGAACGCCTCGGCGCAGGGCCGGACGGCACGCTGTTCTACCGCGAGCACGTCGAGGCGGACGCCGTCCACGAGCAACTGGTCCGGCGTGGGGTGATCGATGAACTGATCAGCGCCGAGCCCGGGTTGGAGGACGATATCGCGTTCGGTATCGCGGCCGCCGAAGTCGTCGACGGCCGGTTCGCGGACCACCTGCTCGGCCAGTGGCGGGCCGGCCGCAGCTCGCTTCGCTCATTCCTGCCCGACGGCCGGGGCTGAAGCCCGCCCCGGCCGGGCGCGGCGCCGGTGGCTGGTGTCGCAGAACGGATAGCGACGGCTGCGCCGGCAGGCGCACAGTGCCACCACCGGGCGGTCGGAGACGTGGACCGTCCCGTCCGGCAGGACAACCTCCACCGGGCCCTCGACCAGCAGCGGCCCGCCCGGCACGACGGTCACCCGGGTCGCGGCCCGGTCAGCGCTCCCGGACACCGCGCACCACCACCAGTTCCTCCTCGCGCTCGCCGGGCCGGATCAGCCCCCGCCGCTCGAACAGTCCGGCGCGCGCCGTCATCACCGGCCCGAAAGGCTGCCTGCGACGGGTCGCCACCGCCACCCGTAGCCCGGCCGACCGCAGCGTGGCCAGTGTCGCCGGGACATCGGCCAGCGAGGACTGCACCAGCAGTAACACCCCGCCCCTGGCCAGCAGTTGCGGCGCCTCCCGGCAGATCCGGTCCAGCAGCAGCCGCCCGTCCGCCCCGGCGTCCCAGGCCAGCGTGCGCCTGGGGCGGGGCCGCGCCACGTCTTCGCAGGTGGGGACGTACGGCGGGTTGGCGGTGATCAGGTCGAAGCGCTGTCCGGCGACCGGGGCCGCCAGGTCGCCCCGGAGCAGGCGCACCCTGCGGCGGTTCAGCCTCGCGTTCAGCCAGGCGGTCGCCACCGCCCGGGCGGAGAGGTCCACGGCGGTGACCCGCGCGCCGGACCCGGCGGCGGCGAGGGCCACCACACCGGTCCCGGTGCCGAGGTCCAGCACCCGGCTGGCGGCGTCCAGCGACTCCTGGCGCAGGCAGGAGAGCAGGAGCTCGGTGTCGCCCTGGGGCGGGTAGACGCCCGGTGGTCTGATCAACAGCATGCCGGGCGGCTGCCCAGGTCGGCGGCGCCTACACCTCGGACGCCGACCTGCGCCGTGCCGTGGCTGCCGCGACGGTCCGCGGCCTGCCGGCGCGCGTCCGGGCAACTCCCTCACTCACCGTTGACCTCGTAGCGCATTTCGTGTCAAGGAATGCGCGAATTCCACTTCATGTCTTGTTCAGCGTGATCGTCCTATCCTGAAGAGGTGGAAGAGCAGCAGGCGGTCGGGCGTCAGTGGACGTTTCTGACCAACCACGCGCGCGTCCTGGTGCAGATCGCCCGGGACCCGGGCATCAGGGTGCGGGACATCGCGGCCCGCTGCCTGCTGACCGAGCGAGCGGTCCAGCGGATCATCGCCGACCTCGAAGCGGCGGGCTATCTCAGCCACCACCGCGTCGGACGCGCCAACATCTACCGCGTCATCGACGGCAAACAGCTGCGCCACCCCGCCGACAGCGGCCCGACGCTGGCGGAACTGCTGGCTGTCCTGCTGCGCTGACCGTCGGCCTCGGCCGCGCCCGGGCCCTCGCCCTTCCGCGGCAGGGGCGTGTGTTTCCGGCTGCCCGTTCGGGAAACACGCCGGATGACAACACCTTGCCCGGAGCGGAGCACCATGACAGGGAATCCTTCCCGCACGGGAGCGCGGCCGTGACCGGCCCCGGCGTGTTCAGGTTCGGCGTCGAGGAGGAGTTCCTGCTGGTCGATCCGGCCACGCGGCTCACCGTTCCCCGAGCCCACCGCGTAGTGCCGGGGGCCGCCCGAACACTGGGCGGCCGGGCCCAGCACGAGTTCCTGGCCACCCAGGTCGAGGTGTGCACCCGCCCCGTCGTGACGGCCGCCGACCTGTGCAGGGAACTGGCGGCGGCACGCCATGCGATGGCCGCCGCGGCGGAGGACACCGGGTGCCTGCTGGTGGCCTCCGGTACCGCCGTGCTGCCCAGCCACCACCCGCTGCCGCTCACGCCGACGGACCGCTACCGGCGCGTCGCCGACCACGTGGGCCGGATCGCCGACCAGCGGGGCGGCGAACTCTGCGGCTGCCACGTCCACCTCGGTGACCTCAGCCGGTCCGAGGCCCTCGCGCTCAGCGCGCACCTGCGCCCCTGGCTGCCGGTCCTGCAGGCGCTCTGTGTCAACTCGCCGTTCTGCGAGGGCCGGGACGGCGGTGCCGCGAGCAGCCGGGCCGGCCACTACGAGGCGTGGCCGACCTGCGGACCCGCCCCGGTCCTGGATCCGAGAGAGTACGAGGAGACGATGCGGCGGCTGATCGCCCACCGCGTGATCCTCGACCGGAAGATGGTCTACTGGTACGCCCGGCCGTCGGAACACCTGCCGACCCTGGAGGTGCGGATCGCCGACACCAACGCGGATGCGGGCGTCCCGCTCCTGCTGGCCGTCCTGCTGCGCGGCCTCGCCCAGGTGCTCCTTGCCGCGCACCGCGACGGTGCCCCACCCCCGCGCATGGCCCCGGCGGTTCTGCGGGACGCCCACCGGCGAGCCGCACTCGGCGGTCTCGCCGCCGTCGGTACGGACCCGTCCACCGGACTCCGCCGACCCGTGTCCGGGCTGGTCGACGAGGTGCTCGAACTGGCCGCTCCCGGCCTGGCGAGGGCAGGGGACCTGGAACTCGCCCGCATTCTCCTCCACCGCCAGCTGACCTGCGGCACGGGCGCCGACCGGCAGCGGGCCGTGTTCGCCCGCCGCCGCTCGCTGACGGATGTCGTCGACCACCTCGCCCGCCTCACCGCGGGCCCGGGGATCGCGCCGCTTCCGGTCCTCGCGTCCGGCGGCACCACGTCCTCCCGCCGAGCCGACGGCACCGCCGCCCCGTTCTGACAGCCAAGGGCGGGGAGGGGGCGGAGGCCCGATCGACCGGCCTCCGAGTCCGCCCGTTCTGTGGACGATCTTTGCCGCAAACATCTTGAGCGTGAACGTTTCTGACTGTCTGTCACTTGACTTTGCGCTTCGGCTGCAGTCGCCTGAGCCAGGTCTGGCGCAGCACGGTGCGATGGGGTGGGGGAGACGTGCGCGAGGGCGTGATGGTCGCGGGCCGCCTCAATGGAGTGCCCTGCCCGTGAGGCGGTGTCCGACTCCGCTCCGCCTCGGAGCTGATCCCGGGGCGGGGTCTGCGGTGGCCGGGCCCGGCAGGCGGCTCTTCGCCCGTAATTCGCCCGCATTTGTCGTGCCCGTGGCAGGAGCGGCCCAAAGTGACCCTTTCTTCCGCAGGCGTATGCATGGCAGGCGAAGCGTGGACAAATCAACCGGGGGAATCGGGTGGGGGCGAGGGCTTCCGGGCGCGAGCCCGGGCGAAGGTGGTGCGTCAACGTCGTTCTCCCGGTGGGTATTCGGCCGGGCGGCGGCCTTCGCGGTGCGGGTGGGATTCGCGAGGCGCGTGGCCGCCCTCCCCTGCCGTCCCGTGCCTGGTTCCGGGGGCGGGCCCTGCGGTGGCAGGGTCGTTCGGGCCGTGACCTCCTCGGTGGAGCCGCCCGGAGATGTGCCGGAGGCAAGAGCGACACTTGCCGCAGATCGGTCGCCGGCCCGGCCGCCCCTGAATTCGGTTGAGACCTTGGCGATATGAGGTCGTTACGAATAACGGGCAATGGGCGAGTCAAAGATGCGTATGATCGCCTACTGTGCGCCAGCGGCCTTGGCGTTATTAATGCGGCATCCAGTTGACCTGCGGGATTCTCAATGAATGCGATGATTCTTCGGCGATGTTCCGCTGCTGCCCGGCTTCCGCATGGGCATGCCGGATTCTGCGGGCTGTAGCCACCGGGATTGTCCGGGGACCGATCCGGGCGACCCGCCGGGGTCCGTACCCCGGCGAACTCCGCAGGACGGACCGCCGGGTGGTTGGCCCGACCGCCGCAGGACCACCCCGCCCCGCCCCGTCGAGGCGTACCACCCACCGCCCGACGGGCGAACCCGTTGACACACCGGCCCTGACACGGCATCTCCGGGCGCTGCCCCGGGTTGGCCGACGTTCTCTCTCGGAGTCCCCCATGCCCAGTACCCACGTGGCCGCCATCCTTCGGAAGCGCCTGCTCGGAATCGTCGGCGCCAAGGCGCCTCAGCCTCCCGCTCCCGTCCCCGCCCAACCCGCGCCGCCCGCCGCAACCGCCGCACCCGTCGCGCCCGCCGAACCCGCCCCCGACCCGCTGGCCGAACGGGAGGCGCAGCTGGCCGAGGAGCTGTCCACCGTGGTGCGCCACGGCGATCGCCTGGCGTACCCGGGTGGTGACTACTGGCCGGCGCAGGCCTGGGACGAGAACCTGGAGGAGGCCGCCGCCGCGCTGCGGGCCGCCGGCCTGGCCTTCGCGCTCGTGCCGGACCCCGAGTTCCGGCACCGCCTGGCCATCCGTCCCGGCGACCGGGCCGCGGTACTCGACGCCTGCGCGACCGCCTTCGCCGGTCAGGCCGTCTACGCGGATCTGCTGGAGCACGGCAGGACGCTGCGCACCGTCCTGGCGGAACAACTTCCCGTGGCCGTCGCACAGTTCGAGGCGCCGGCCGACGAGTTGCCGACGGAGCGCGGCGCACAGGACGAGCGCGACGCGGAGGACCCGGCGGAGCAGGAGCAGGAGCAGGAGCAGGAGCAGGTTCGGGACCGGGTCAAGGGCATCCGTCTCTACCGTCCCCGCCTCACGCAGGGACCGCAGTACTACGGCGCCGACTACGGCTGTGACCTGGAGTTCTGGGACTCCGCCGAGCCCGGTCCCGGAGCGATCGCCTCCATCGCGGAAACGAGCTTCGGCTGGTGGCTCCCCTCCTTGGAGGCGACGGCCGACCTGCGGATACGTGGCCGAAACTACCCGGTGCTGGACGCCCTGGCCGCGACCTTCCCCGACGACGTCGGCTTCCCCGTCGACGTGGTCATCACCTGGGTCGACGACTCGGACCCCGAATGGCAGCAGCGCCGCACCGCGACCCGCGCCCGCGTCCTCGCGGGCCTCGCGGGCCACGCACCCGACGGGGACGGCACCGAACTGCCCGGAGACGCCGACCACCGCTACCACAACCGGGACGAACTGCGGTACTGCCTGCGGTCGATCGCCGCCCACGCCCCGTGGGTGCGGCACGTCTTCCTCGTCACCGACGACCAGACCCCGGCCTGGCTCGACTCCTCGCAGCCCGGGCTCACCGTCGTCTCCCACCGGGAGCTGTTCGCCGGCACCGACGCCCTGCCCGTGTTCAACTCGCACGCCATCGAAACCCGGCTCCACCTGATTCCCGGCCTCGCCGAGCACTTCCTGTACATCAACGACGACGTGTTCCTCGGCCGGCCCGTGCGCCCGCAGGCGTTCTTCCTCGGCAACGGGCTCTCGAAGATCTTCCGCGACACACGCGTCATCCCGCCGGACGTGAACGACCCGGACGCCGCCGTCCACGACGAGGAGAACCCGGACGACGCCGTCTACGTCGCGGCCCAGAAGAACACCCGCGCCGTCCTGGAGCGGGAGTGCGGACGAACGTACCCGCTGGTCCTCGCCCATGTGCCGCAGCCGCTGCGCCGCAGTGTGATGGACGAGGCCTCCGAGCGGTTCGCGGACGGCCTGGCCGCCACCACCCGGTCCGCGTTCCGCTCCGCCACGGACCTGGCTCCGGTGACCCTCGTCACCAACTTCGCGCACGCCTCCGGTCGCGCGGTCGACGGCCACCTCTACCATGGCTACTTCGCCGCCGACAGCGCCGAAGACCTCGAACGGCTGGACGACTTGACGCGGGAGCGCTGGGCCGACGTGTTCTGTCTGGCGGACGGGGCCCGTCATGCCGTCGGGCCGCAGGAACAGGACCGCGCCGTCCGCGACTTCCTGCAGGAGTACTTCCCCGTGCCGTCCCGCTTCGAGCACCACGGGGCCGACCGTCCCGCGGCACAGCGGGACGGGGCGTTCACCGCGTAGCACCCCGCCCTCCGCCCCCGCCCGCGCGGGTATCACCGCTGTTCAGGTGCCCGGGATCCGCTTGGTAGGCTCTGCGAGCCGCAGGACCGGGAGGGGCATTGAGGAAGCGATCCGTGGGCGCGCTCGCGTTGGTGCTGGCGGTGTTCCCGGTGTGGCACGCGCCCCAGGCGGTGCCCGGGGTGCGCCCCGGCAAGATCGTCCAGATCGTCGCGCACCAGGACGACGACCTGCTGTTCATGAACCCCGATGTGTCGAGCTCGATCCGCCGCGGGTTTCCCGTCGTGACCGTCTTCATCACGGCGGGGGACGCCAACCGCGGTCCGGCCTACGCCAGGGACCGGCAGAGGGGCGTGCGGCGGGCCTACGCGCAGATGGCCGGTGTGCGCGGCTGCGGCGACGACGGCAGCGGCTGCTGGATGAGGGAGGTGTACCGGCCGGTCGAAGGCGGTCCGGCCGTGGAGCGTGACACGCTCAGGAGCGCCACGTACACGCGGGTGGTCTTCCTCAACCTGCCCGAGTGGACCGACCGGGACGCGGCCTACCTCGGCGGCGAGGCACTCGACCGGCTGTGGCGGGACCCGGCTCTCTCCAGCAGCACCCTGGACATGGACGGCGCCGGCGGGGTGTGGCCCCAGCGCTACGACCGGGCGGCCCTGATCGGCGTCCTGAACGGCCTGCTGGCAGCCGAGGAGGCCACGCTGGTCCGGGTCCAGGACCCGGCCCCGGACCCCTCCCTCGCCGCGGACCACGGCGACCACATACGGGCGGCCTGGTTCGGGCAGGCGGCCGTGGACCGTTACTCCGCCACCGGCCGGCGGCGGGTGGTCGTGGAGCACTACCGCGACTACAACACCCGCAACTCGCCCGCCAACCTGGCCTCGGCCGAGAGCGCCGGCAAACACGCCACCTTCGAGGGCGCCTACGCGCCCACCGACGACGAACTGGCCGACGAACTGACCCCGGGCGTCTGCGCGGACCAGAAGCGGTACCGGTGCTGGCAGTCCCGGCAGTACCCGCGCTCACCCCGGTCGACGCAGGTGGTCACCGCCGACCGCGACGGCGCGCTGCACGCCTTCGTCGTGGAGAGCGGCAGGCTCTACGAGTGGTACGAGGACGCGGACAAGGCCTGGCGAGGCCCGAACATGCTCGGGACGCCCGGCGGCCCGCTGGTCGCGGGCCTGTCCGTGGGGCGCGACCAGGACGGCCGGCCGGCGGTCTTCGGCCAGCGTGCGGACACCGGCGAGATCGTCTCCTGCCGTCAGGACGGGACGGGGGGCTGGACGTGGCAGCCGCTCGGCAGCCCGAACGAAATCGCCCAGGCCGCGGGCCCGTTGGGCAATGCCGCGCTTCAGGTCAGCACCCCGGTCGTGGCGTCCAACGGGGACGGGCGGCTCCAGCTCTTCGTGCGCAACCGGGACGGCGGTCTGAGCACCCGCTGGCAGCGGGAGGGCGACGGCGCCTGGAGCGGCTGGGCCGACCTGGGGCAGCACGACCTCCAGGGGCCGCCCACCGCCGTCACCACGCGGGACGGCCGGATCGAGGTGTTCGCGCTCTCTGTCACGGGCGGGCGTTCGACCGTCCGGCACTGGTACCAGCCCGCGCCCGGCGCGCTGCCGGTCATCGACCCCGGCTTTCCCGTGATCGCCCCCACCAGCACCGTCAGCGCGGCGGTGGGCCCCGATGGGCGGCTGGAACTGTACTACCGCAGTATCGATGCCGCCGATCCGCTGGACCAGTACGCGAGTTCCTCCACCGCCGTCCTGACCGAGGCCGCCGAGGGAGGCGCATGGAGCCCGCAGGGCCGCGCGCTCAACGGCACCGCGGACGACGGCGGCAGCGGCGAGGCGGCCATCGCCACCCCGGGACCGGTGGTCGGCCGCCGCACGGTCGTGGCCGTACGCAACCGCGACGGCGCCGTCAGCGTCAGCACCCGCGACGACAGCGGCTCGTTCGGGGCCTGGACCCACCTGGGCGGCTACATCGTCGGTGTCCCCGCCGCGGGCATCGACCGCGACGGCCTGACCGACCTGGTGACCATCGGCATCGACGGGCGGCTCTACGACAACCGGCAGAAGGCGGACGGCTCGTTCGCCGGCTGGCTCCCGATGGGCGACTCCTGACGCGACGTGAGCCGGCCGCGCCGCCGGAGAACACCGGCGCCGCCGGGGAGTTGCCCGCGGCCGCGGCCACCGGTGTGCGACCTGAGGAGGAGGGGAGGATCACCCCTGCGGCTTAGCCGCGGGGAACCTCGTATTTCTACTCTGGACTGATGACGCGCCTCGATGTCTGGCTCCGTGAGCACCCCCTGGCGGTCGACGGCGCCTGGGCGTTCGCCGTGTTCTGCCTCGCCGCGCTCTCCCGGCTCGACGGTCACGGCGCGTGGCAGGGAGGCCTGCGCGCGGAGGACGCCGTCGCCCTGGTCCTGTGCGGCCTGATGGTGGTCCGGCGCCGCCGGCCGGACGCGGTGGTGGCGGGCGCACTGGTGCTCGGCCTCGCCCAGGCGTGTCTGGACATGCACCCGGACGGCGAGGGCATCGCCTACCTGGTCTTCGCGTACACCGGCGCGGCCTTCGGCTCGGTGTGGATCTCACGGCTGGCCCTGGTCGGCTGCCTGCTGACCGGCCTGCTCGCCTTTGGCCTGATCACCAGGCACCCGGCGCCCGACCACGCGGTCCTGTGGGCCGTCCTGCTCTCCAGCCCCTTCCTCCTCTGCTGGGCCTGGGGGCGGCTGATCCGCACGCGCCGTGCCTATCTGATCTCGCTGGAGGAGCGGGCGGTGCGGCTGGAGCAGGAACGCGACGCGAACGCCCGGGTGGCCGTGGCGGACGAGCGGGCCAGGATCGCCCGGGAACTGCACGACGTGGTGGCCCACAACGTCTCCCTCATGGCGGTCCAGGCGGGCGGCGCCGCGTGCGTGGTGGAGACCTCCCCGGCGCTGGCCAGGGAGGCGCTGGGCACCATCGCCTCCACCGGCCGGAAGACGCTGGCCGAGATGCGCAGCCTGCTGGGCGTGCTGCGCGCCGCGGGCACGGCCGAGGAGTATGTGCCGCAGCCGCGTGTCGAGGATCTGCCGGAGCTGCTGGAGCAGGTGCGGACCGCCGGTCTGCCGGTGGAGTTCTCCGTCTCCGGGGAGTCGCGCGAGCTGCCGCGCGGGGTCGAACTGGCCGTCTACCGGATCGTCCAGGAGGCGCTGGCCAATGTGCGCAAGCACGGGGGGCCCGACCCCACGGCCCGGGTGACGGTGGATTTCGGCGACCGCAGGCTGGGGGTGCTGATCGAGGACGACGGCCGTGGCGGTACCGGCCGGTCGCCGGCGTGGGGCGCCGGCGGTACGGGGCACGGTCTGATCGGCATGCGTGAGCGGGTGGCCATGGTCGGCGGCAGACTGGAGGTCGGGCCGCGGCCCGGCGGCGGCTTCCGTGTCAGTGTCGTCCTGCCGCTGGCCGCCACCGGGCTTCCGCGCGCCGACTGGTGACACGCCGGCTGGTGACACACGTCGGCTGATGACACGCCGACTGATGACGGTCCGGCGCGACGCCCCGGGTCAGCCGAGCCGGGCGAGGGCCAGGTTGAGGGCGAGGACGTTCACCCTCGGCTCGCCGAGGAACCCGAGGGTGCGGCCCCGGACGTGGGCCTCGACGAGCCGCCGGACCGTGCCGCGGTCCAGGCCGCGGGCCCTCGCCACCCGGTCGACCTGCTCCTGCGCGTAGGCGGGGGAGATGTCCGGGTCGAGGCCGGAGCCGCCGGCGGTCACCGCGTCGGGAGGGACCAGGGCCGCGTCGACACCGTCGAAGACGGCGGTCGCCGCGCGGCGCTCCTGGACGGTCCTGGTCAGGCCCGCGTCGTTCGGACCGAGGTTGGAGGCCCCCGAGGCGGTGGGGTCGTAGCCGGCCGCGCCGGCCGCGGACGGGCGCGGCTGGAACCAGCGCGGGTCCGGCCGGGCCTGCCCGTCGGGGCCTGCGGGGTCCTTCCCCGGCAGGGTGAAGTTCTGGCCGAGCAGGCCGGAGCCGACCACCCGGCCCCGCTCCCTGACCAGCGAGCCGTTGGCCCGGTGCGAGAGGGCGGCCTGCGAGATCCCGACGACGAGCAGCGGGTAGGCCAGACCGCAGAGCACCGTGAAGACCAGCAGGACGCGCAGGCCCGTCAGATGCAGCCGGACCGGGGTCGGCAGGTGCGTGGCCACCGGGGACTCCTTCGCGGGGGCTGGGGGATCGGCTGGGGGCTCGGGGGGCTCGGCGGGGATCCGGGAGGCCGCGGCTAGTAGATGAACCGCACCACCAGGTCGATGAGTTTGATGCCGACGAACGGGAGGATCAGGCCGCCGACCCCGTACACGGCGAGGTTGCGGCGCAGCAGGCCGGAGGCCGACGAGGGCTTGTAGCGCACGCCGCGCAGGGCGAGCGGGATGAGCACGACGATGATCAGGGCGTTGAAGACGATCGCGGAGGTGATCGCCGAGGTCGGGCTGTGCAGGTGCATGATGTTGACCTTGCCCAGGCCGGGGTGGACCGAGGCGAACATGGCCGGGATGATCGCGAAGTACTTGGCGACGTCGTTGGCGATGGAGAAGGTGGTCAGCGCGCCGCGGGTGATCAGCAGTTGCTTGCCGATCTCGACGATGTCGATCAGCTTGGTGGGGCTGGAGTCCAGGTCCACCATGTTCCCGGCCTCCTTCGCGGCCGAGGTGCCGGTGTTCATCGCCACACCGACGTCGGCCTGGGCGAGGGCCGGGGCGTCGTTCGTCCCGTCCCCGGTCATCGCGACCAGCTTCCCGTCGGCCTGCTCCCGCCGGATCAGGGCCATCTTGTCCTCGGGGGTGGCCTCGGCGAGGAAGTCGTCGACGCCCGCCTCCTCCGCGATCGCCCTGGCGGTGAGCGGGTTGTCGCCCGTGATCATGACGGTCCTGATGCCCATCGTGCGCAGCTCCTCGAACCGCTCGCGGATGCCGCGCTTGACCACGTCCTTCAGGTGGATGACCCCGAGCACCCGGGCCGGCTCCCCCGGGTGGTGGACCGCCACGACCAACGGCGTACCGCCGGCCGCCGAGATGCCCTCGACGACGGTGCTCACCTCGGGGCCGACGGTGCCGCCGTTCCGCTCCACGAAGGCACTCACCGAGGCCGCCGAGCCCTTGCGGATCCGCCGGGCCGCGCCGTTCCCGGTGAGGTCGACGCCGCTCATCCGGGTCTGCGCGGTGAACCCGATCCAGTCGGCGCGGCCGAGCTCGCCCTGGGTACGGGAGCGCAGGCCGTACTTCTCCTTGGCCAGCACCACGATGGAACGGCCTTCGGGGGTCTCGTCGGCGAGGCTGGACAGCTGCGCCGCGTCGGCGAGTTCGGCCACCCCGCTGCCGCCGACCGGGGTGAAGCCGGCGGCCTGCCGGTTGCCGAAGGTGATCGTTCCGGTCTTGTCGAGCAGCAGGGTGGACACGTCCCCGGCGGCCTCGACGGCGCGGCCGGACATGGCGAGGACGTTGCGCTGCACCAGCCGGTCCATGCCGGCGATGCCGATGGCCGACAGGAGCGCGCCGATGGTGGTCGGGATCAGGGCGACGAGCAGGGCGATCAGGACCACGAGGGGCTGTTCGGCGCCCGCGTAGGCGGCCATCGGCTGCAGGGTCACGACGGCGAGCAGGAAGATGATGGTCAGTGAGGCGAGCAGGATGTCGAGGGCGATCTCGTTGGGCGTCTTCTGCCGGGCGGCGCCTTCCACCAGGGCGATCATGCGGTCGATGAAGGTCCTGCCGGGCTCGGAGGTGATCCTGACGACGATGCGGTCGGAGAGGACCTTGGTGCCGCCGGTGACGGCCGAGCGGTCGCCGCCGGATTCGCGGATCACCGGTGCCGACTCGCCGGTGATGGCGGACTCGTCGACGCTCGCGATTCCCTCGACGACGTCACCGTCGCCCGGGATGATCTGCCCGGCCTCCACGATCACCTGGTCGCCGAGGCCCAGCCGCGCGGCCGGGACCACCTCCTCGGCGGCCACCGCAGCGCCGGGCCGCCAGTCGCCGACGATGCGCCGGGCCACCGTCTCGGTCCTGGTCCGGCGCAGGGTCGCGGCCTGCGCCTTGCCCCGGCCCTCGGCGACGGCCTCGGCCAGGTTGGCGAAGACGACGGTCAGCCAGAGCCAGACGGCGATCACCCAGGCGAAGACACTGGGGTGGCGGATCGCCGAGACGGTGGTCAGCAGCGAGCCGACCTCGACCACGAACATGACCGGATGCCTGACCATCACCCGTGGGTCGAGCTTGCGCAGCGCGTCCGGGAGGGAGGAAACCAGTTGCCGGGGGTCGAGCAGACCACCGGAGACCCGGCGCGCCCCGCGCCCGGCGGGCCCGGCCGCGTCGGCAGGGTCGACGGGGCCGGGCGGAACGGGCGGGTCCATCAGCGGAGTCCTTCCGCGAGCGGTCCGAGCGCCAGGGCGGGGAAGTAGGTGAGGCCGACGACGATCAGCACCACGCCGGAGAGCATGCCGACGAAGAGCGGCCGGTGTGTCGGCAGCGTCCCCGCCGTGGCGGGGACCGGCTGCTGCCGGGCCAGCGAGCCGGCCAGGGCGAGGACGAAGACCATCGGCAGCAGCCGGCCGAACAGCATGGCCAGGCCCAGCGCGGTGTTCCACCAGGTGCTGGTGGCCGTCAGGCCGGCGAAGGCGGAGCCGTTGTTGTTGGCCGCCGAGGTGAAGGCGTAGAGGACCTCGGAGAAGCCGTGCGGGCCGGAGTTGAGGGCGGCGGACCGCACGCCCTCGAACGTCATCGCCGTGCCCGTGCCGATCAGTACGACGGCCGGGGTGGTGAGGAGGTAGAGGGAGGCGAACTTCATCTCCCGGCCGCCGAGCTTCTTGCCCAGGTACTCCGGGGTGCGGCCGACCATCAGCCCGGCGACGAAGACCGTGACGACGGCCAGGACGAGCATCCCGTACAGGCCGGAGCCGGTGCCGCCGGGGGCGATCTCGCCGAGCATCATGTCGAGCAGGGTCAGGCCGCCGCCGAACGGCGAGTACGAGTCGTGGGCGGAGTTGACCGCGCCGGTGGAGGTCAGCGTGGTCGAGGCGGCGAAGAGCGTCGACCCGGCGATGCCGAAGCGGACCTCCTTGCCTTCCATCGCCGCTCCGGCCGCCTGGAGCGCGGTGCCGTGATGCCGCCATTCGAAGGCGGTCATCAGGGCCGCGGAGGCGATCCAGAACAGGGCCATCACGGTGACGATGGCATGGCCCTGGCGGCGGTCGCCGACCATCGTCCCGAAGGTGCGCGGCAGCGAGAACGCGATCACCAGCATCAGGTAGAGCTGGAGCCAGTTGGTGAGCGGGCCGGGATTCTCGAAGGGGTGCGCGGAGTTGGCGTTGTAGAAGCCGCCGCCGTTGGTGCCCAGCTCCTTGATGACCTCCTGCGAGGCCACCGGCCCGCCGGGGACCGACTGGGTGTCGCCCGTCAGGGTGGTGATCTGCTGCGCGGCGTGCAGGTTCTCCACCACGCCGCCGGCCACGAAGACGACCGCGAACACGACCGAGACGGGCAGCAGCAGCCGCAGGGTGATCCGGGTGAGGTCCACCCAGAAGTTGCCGACCCGGTCGGTGCGGTCGCGCGCGAAGCCGCGGATCAGCGCGGCCACCACGGCGATGCCCACCGCGGCCGAGAGGAAGTTCTGTACGGCCAGCCCCGCCATCTGCACCAGGTGGCCCATGGTCGACTCACCCGAGTACGACTGCCAGTTCGTGTTGGTGACGAACGACGCCGCCGTGTTGAAGGCGGTGGCCGGGCCCACCGGGGGGAGGCCGAGCGAGAGCCAGAGGTGGTTCTGCAGGCGCTGGAAGGCGTACAGGAAGAGCACCGAAACCGCGGAGAACGCGAGCACGCTGCGCAGATAGGCCGTCCACGACTGGTCCTGGTCACCGTTGACACCGATCAGCCGGTAGACACCCCGTTCCCCGGGCAGGTGTGTCCGGCTGGTCAGGACGTGCGCCAGGTAGTCGCCCACCGGGCGGTGCGACAGACCCAGCGCGGCCACCAGCGCCAGCGCTTGCAGGAGGCCCGCGAGGGTGGGGCTCACCTCAGAACCGGTCCGGGTGGAGCAGCGCCAGGAGCAGGTAGATCACGAGGGCGGTCGCGACGATGAGCCCGACGATGTTGTCCGCGGTCACAGCCGTTCCACCGCCTTGGCGATCAGAGCGAGGACGGCGAACACGAGAACCGTGACGCCGACGAAGGCCAGGTCGGTCATGAGGGCTCCACCGGGGCTGTCGGGACCGGGCGCCGAGCGGCTGTCCGATCGGTCCAGTCGATTGTCGGACGGCTGGGGTGACAATCCGTGGTTATCCGCGTCCGTCAGGGTGACGGCGGCCGGCGGGGCGGCGTGCCGGTGGTGCGGGAGCGGCGGGTCCGCGGACCGGGCGGTCCGTACCGCCGCCCGCGAACTCACCGCCGCCGCCCGCACGTTCCTCCGGTGAGCCGTCAGGACACCGGTGCCGGTGAACTCGTCGGCCCGGCCTTCGGCACCGACCGGCCTTCACGGCCCGACCGACCGGCCCGCACCGCCGAACCGACCGGCCTTCACCGCCGGCCAGAGCGCAGGAGAACCTCCGATGTCTTCCGAACCGCCGACGCCCGACACCACGCCGAGGAACCCCGACCGCCGACGCGACGACGACCGGGCACTGCCCCGCTGGCTGCCCAGGGGGATGATGCTCGCCCTGCTGCTCGCGGGGGCGTTCCAGCTCGCGAACTGGGCCTTCCATCAGCTCATCGACCTCCTGGTGATGCTGCTGATCTCCTTCTTCCTCTCCCTCGCCATGGAGCCGGCGGTCGACCGGATGGCCGCCCGCGGCATCCGGCGCGGCGTCGGCACGTTCCTCGTCTTCATCGCCCTCGCGGCGGCCATGGCCGGCTTCGTCACCGCACTGGGCACGCTGCTCGTCGACCAGGTGGCCCAGCTGTCCGAGCGGCTGCCCGGCACCCTGCAGAACGGGATCGACTGGATCAACTCGAACTTCCACCAGAGCCTCTCGCTGGACGGCATCCGGAAGAAGTTCTTCGCCGACGGAGCGGTGGAGAAGTACGCGCAGCAACTGGCCGGGAACCTCTGGGGGGTGTCCAGCACGGTGATCGGAGGCCTGTTCCAGGCGTTCACCGTGGGCCTGTTCACGTTCTACTTCACCGCCGAGGGGCCGCGGGTGCGGCGGCTGGTGTGCTCGATGCTGCCGCCCGCCCGGCAGGCCGAGCTCCTGCGGGCCTGGGACATCGCCCTGACCAAGACCGGGGGCTACCTCTACTCCCGGGCCCTGCTGGCGGCCGTCTCGACCCTCGCGCACTGGGTCGCCTTCGAGATCGTCGGACTGCCCTACGCCGCCGCCCTCGCGGTGTGGGCCGGGGTGGTGTCCCAGTTCGTCCCCACCGTCGGCACCTACATCGCCAACGCGCTGCCCATTCTGGTCGCGTTGACCGGCGAACCGTCCGACGCCCTCTGGGTCCTGGGCTTCGTCCTCGTCTACCAGCAGATCGAGAACTACCTCCTCCACCCCCGGATCACGGCACGGACCGTCGACATCCACGCCGCGATCGCCTTCGCCGCGGTCATCGTCGGCGCCGCCCTGCTCGGGGCCGTCGGCGCGCTCATCGCCATCCCCGCCGCGGCCACGCTCCAGGGTTTCCTCAGCACCTACATGCCCCGCTACGAAGTCGTCGGCGACCTCCGCTTCGACCGGCACCGCCGCCCCCGGCGCCACGGCATACGCGGGCTGCTCTCCAGCGTCGCGAGCCGGTGGCCGGGGCGCTGACGGGGCACTGACGGGGCGTTGACGGCATGTGAGGGCATGTGAGGGTGAATTTCCGTCTCCTTTTTACTTTCTGATGACTTCCTTATGGGACTAACCGCCTTGTTCCAGTGGTGTCAAGTGCGTTGGAATGCGAGGGCTGTCGGGACGCGCGTTCCAGAGGCATCCACGCGTCCGACCCGGATCCGCGTGCACTGGGCCACCGCAGCCTGACGTCGCATCAGACGAAAGGATGTCCATGATCGGCTGGCGGAAATCCCAGCTAGCAATCGCCGTCGCGGTCACCGCCGCGTCCATGTTCCTGGCCGGCGGGGCAGGCGCGAGCGCCGCCCCCGCGCCCGACCCCACGACCGCCCAGGCGGCCGCGGCGGGCGGAACCCCGGTACCGGTGATCGTGATTCTCAAGGACCAGATCGCCGACGCCCCGGCGGACGCCGGGCACCTGGGCGCGCGCAGGCAGAAGGCCGCGTCCGCCCAGGCGCCGCTGCTGGAGCGGGTCAGGGCCGGTGGCGGCACCGGGATCAAGAGTTTCGTGGTCGGAAACGCGTTCTCCGCCACGGTCGGCCCGGCACTGCGGGCGGCGCTCCAGGCCGACCCGGCGGTCGCCTCGGTGGTGGCGGACGGACAGGTCGCCGTCGCCCCGCCGATCGGCGGCAAGGACGCGGACCCCGCGACCGCCCCCGCCGCGAAGGCCCCGAAGTCCGCCGCGGCCGCCCCCGAGGCCGCCCGGGGAGACAAGGCCGGCAAGGGCGGCGCGGGCGGCGAGGAGAACGCGACCAACACGGTCTGCCCGTCCGACCCGGCCCATCCGCTGCTGGAGCCGGAGGCGTTGTACTCCACGCACACGGTCGCGACCGCCGGCTCGCCCGGCGCCCAGGACCTGGCCACCGGCAAGGGCGTGAAGGTGGCCTACATCGCGGACGGACTCGACCCGGACAACCCGGACTTCATCCGGGCCGACGGCTCGCACGCGGTCGTCGACTACCAGGACTTCTCGGGCGAGGGCACGGACGCGCCGACCGGCGGCGCGGAGGCCTTCGGCGACGCCTCGGCGATGATCGCGCAGGGCCGTCAGGTCTACGACGTCGCGCAGTTCGTCAACCCCTCGCACCCGCTGCCGGCCGGCTGCACCATCCGTGTCCGGGGCATCGCCCCCGACGCCTCGCTGGTGGCGCTGCGGGCCGGCGGCGAGATCATGTCGAACTCCTCGATCCTGCAGTCCATCGACTACGCGGTCTCGGTCGCCCACGTCGACGTGCTGAACGAGTCCTTCGGCGGCAACGTCACCCCCGACAGCGGTGCGCGCGACACCATCTCGCTCTTCAACGACCAGGCCGTCGCAGCCGGTGTGACCGTCGCCGTGTCCACCGGCGACGCCGGGATCAGCGGCACCGTCGGCACCCCGTCCACCGACCCGAACGTGATCGCGGTCGGCGCTTCCACCGACAACCAGAACTACCAGCAGACCGGTTACGCGGCGGCCCAGTTCTCCAACGGCACCTGGGACGACAACCGGATCTCCGCGCTGTCCTCGGGTGGCTTCACCCAGGCCGGCCGGACGCTGGACCTGGTCGCCCCCGGTGAGTCGGACTGGGCGCTCTGCTCGCCCGACCTGTCCAAGTACACCGACTGCGCCGGCTTCAGCGGCAACGGCTCCCCGATCCAGTCGTTCGGCGGGACCAGCCAGTCCGCGCCGTTGACCGCCGGTGCCGCGGCCGTGGTCATCCAGGCCTACCGCGACACCCACAAGGGCGCCTCGCCGGCTCCCGCACTGGTGAAGAAGCTCCTCACCGGCACCGCCCAGGACCTGGGCCTGCCGGCCGAGGAGCAGGGCGCGGGCCTGCTGAACGTCCGCGCGGCCGTGGAGGCCGCCCGGGGCTACCAGAACGGCTCCGGCGCCCAGGACGGCAACACCGTCGTGGTGACCTCCGGCCAGGTCGACATCGCCGGCACCCCGGGCTCGGCCCACACCGCCGACATCACGGTCACCAACACCGGCGCCACCCCACAGACGGTCAGCGGCGCCACCCGCAGCTTCGCCCCGCTCTCCGACGCCCAGCAGAGCATCCGGCTGAGCTCCTCCTCCGACCAGACCTTCAAGTACGCCACCAACGGCGCCACCTGGGTCCAGCAGCAGGTCAGGTTCAGCGTTCCGGCCGGCGCCGACCGCCTCGCGGCGTCAATCGCCTGGCAGGGGGCGGCCAGTCCGGTCGGCAACGGCCCGGTGGTCCGGCTGACGCTGCTCGACCCGTCCGGCCGGTTCGAGACCAACACCCGCCCGCAGGGCGGTGCCACCGTGGCCGACTTCGGCCTGGTGGACGTCCCGCACCCGGTGGCCGGCGACTGGACCGCGATCCTGTACACCCCGGCCGGCAAGAGCGGCTACACCGGCCAGGTCCTGCTGGACACCGCCACCCAGCGCGCGGTGCCGGCGGGCGCCGTGAGCCCGCAGGTGGCCGAGCTGGCGCCGGGCGCCAGCAAGACCCTGCACGTCCGGCTCACCACCCCGCAGACCGGCGGCGACTCCAGCGAGTCGGTCACCGTCTCCAGCTCCAACGGCCGCACCACCAGCGTGCCGGTGGTGCTGCGCAGCCTGGTGGCGATCGGTCAGGGCACCGGCGGTTTCACCGGCACCATCACCGGCGGCAACGCCCGCAGCGCCTCGCCCACGCAGACCTTCGGCTACGCCTTCGACGTCCCGAAGGGCCAGCACGACCTGCGGGTCGGCGTGACGGTCGCCAAGGACCCGAACCTGCTCCTGCAGGGCGTCCTGGTCAGCCCGAACGGCACGCCGGTCGACGCCGAGGGCAACGCGGTCCTCGACGCGCGGGGCAACCTCACCGGCACCACCGCCGGGGTCTCCGCCACCACGGTCGACCCGGCCGCGGGCCGCTGGCGGTTCGTCCTGGTCGTGCTCGGCCCGGTCAGCGGTGCGCAGGTCAGCCAGGAGTTCACCGGCACGGTCGGCCTCAACCTCGACCGCGCCACCGCCGCCGGTCTGCCGAACGACCCGCGTACCAGGCTGGCGGCCGGCAAACCGGTGACGGTGGCGGTGGACTACACCAACAACACCGTCGCCACCCAGCAGGTCGCCGCGGACGCCCGGCTCGACGGCCGGGTCGACCTGCCGCTGGTGCCGCAGGGCAGCTCGGCGACGGTCGGCCTGCCGCTGACCACCGACGCGACCACCCCGTCCTTCCTGGTCCCGCCGGGCACCGACCGGCTGACCGCCGTGTCGGCCTCCTCCGTCCCGGCCCACCTGGAGATCAGCGCCGTCACCGGCTCGCCCGACCTGTTCGGTGATCTGAAGAAGGCCCAGAACGGCTCGACGATCTCGGCCGCGACCGCCGCCGGCAGCCCCGCGCAGCCGGTCGTCCCGGGCAGGTGGACCACCTTCGTGCAGCAGATCGGCCCGTTCGGCACCTCCGGCGCCCCGGCCGGTACGGCCACCGTCACCGCGAGCGCGCACACCCGGGCGTTCGACCCGGCGCTGACCTCCAGCACCGGCGACCCGTTCGCCGCCGCGGTCGACGCCGCCGCCCCCGCCGCCACCCCCGTGACCGTCCAGCCGGGCGCCACGGGCACGTTGCGGGTCACCCTCACCCCGACCGGCCCGAAGGGCGGCACCGTGCACGGCGTGCTGTACCTGGTCTCCGGACCGACCGGTCTGGCCACCGCCAACAACTCGCTCGGCACCACCGGTTCGGTGCTGGCGGCGATCCCGTACAGCTACACGGTGAACTGACACCACGCCACAACGGCCGAGGCCGCCCCGGCTGCCGGGGCGGCCTCTCGGCGGTCAGAAACGCGGCTCGTCGGGCCGCGGCGGCACGGCCTCGACCGGGTCGAGCGTGATCAGGCTCCGGGGGGCGACCTCGCGCAGCTCCGGCAGGAAGCCGCGGATCCGCTCCTCGCTGTCCACGATCACGACGGCGACCGGGAGGTCCTCGGTCAGGTCCAGGAGCCGGGAGGTGTGAATGAGCGAGCCCGCGCCGAACCCCTCGACGCCGTGGAAGACACTGGCCCCGGCGAGGCCGGCCCGGCGCGCGCGGTGCACGATCTCGGAGAACACCGGGTGGTGCCGGTACCGGTCCGACTCGCCGAGGTAGACCGTCGCCCGCAGGGCCGGTCCCGTCGGCAGCTCGCGCGGCGGCGGCGGGGGTTCGGCGTCCCGGTCGTCGTGGTGGCGGTGCAGGTGCGGGCTCATCGCCACCCTCCTCCGGCCGTCGGCGTACGGTGCGGCCGCGGCGGGCCCCGCCGTCCTCAGGTCCACGATACCGGCGCGCCGGTACCTCCGCCCTCCTCGCGGCGGCCCCGCCCGGTCGCGGACTGCGCCGACCGCACCGACCGCACCGACCGCCTCGGTCCGGCGGTGCGGAGCCCGCGATCGCGGCCGATCGCGGCCGATCGCGGCCGATGGGGCCGGGGCGCGACGGGTGATCGCGGAGCGGAGCGGGGCGTCGTCCCTCTGGCGCCGTCCTCCTGGCGCGCCCGACGGCTGTGCCGGCGCGGTGCACTGACGTAGCATCAGAGGCTTGTCCCCACCGGGAGGTTGTCATGCGTCGGATCGCCGTTGTCGGAGCGGGCCAGGCGGGTCTTCAGCTCGCGCTCGGGCTGGTGGCGGGAGGGTACGAGGTGACGCTGGTGGCCGCCCGGACCCCGGCGGAGCTGCGGTGCGGACCGGTGCTGTCGACGCAGGCGATGTTCGGCCCGGCGCTGCGGATCGAGCGTGCGGCCCGGCTGGACCTGTGGGCCGACGAGGCGCCGGCGGTCAGGTCGGTCGATTCGGTGCTCGTGACGCCCCCCGGGGTGCGGGCGCTGGAGTTCACCATGACGCTGGACGAGCCGGCCCAGTCGGTCGACCAGCGGATGAAGCTGGCGCGCTGGCTGGAACTGCTGGCCGCGCGCGGCGGCCGGGTGGAGTACCGCACGCTGGACCGCGCGGGCCTGCGGAAGCTCGCCGAGCGGCACGAGCTGACGGTCGTCGTGGCCGGCCGGGGCGAGCTCGCCGGGATCTTCGAACGGGACGGGGACCGCTCGCCGTTCGACGCGCCGCAGCGGGCGCTCTCCTGTCTCTATGTGCACGGGGTCGGCTCGCCCGACCCGGCGGCCGGGCCGAGGGCGCGGATGCACGCGCTCCCCGGGGCCGGCGAGCTGTACCTGCAGCCGGCCCTCACCCTCTCCGGGCCGTGCGCGATCCTGCTCTGGGAGGCGCTCCCCGGCGGCCCGCTGGACTGCTTCGCCGACCGTCCTTCCCCCGTCGCGCAGTTGGCCCGGATCCGCGAGCTGCTGCACACGTACCTGCCGTGGGAGGCGGAGCTGTGGGCCGCCGCCGAGCCGACCGACGCGGGAGCCGGCCTGTACGGGGCGGTGACCCCGACGGTCCGCCGGCCGGTGGCCCGGCTGGACGGCGGTGCCGGGGAGGTCCATGTGCTCGGCCTCGGCGACGCACTGGTGGTGAACGACCCGATCACCGGCCAGGGCGCCAACAGCGCGGCACGGGCCGCGGACGCCTATCTGCGGGCGATCACCGAGCACGGCGACGCCCCGTTCACCCCCGCCTGGATGCGCGACACCTTCGAACGGTTCTGGCGGCAACACGCGCGCCACACCGTCGACTTCACCGCCACGATGCTCACCGTGCCGGACCACCTCCAGGGCGTTTTCGCCGCCGCCGCACAGCACGACGACGTCGCCCGGCGCCTCGCCAACACCTACGCCGAGCCGAGCGACCACGCCGCCTGGCTCGCCGCGCCGGAGTCGACCGAGGCCTACCTGGCCTCGGTCGGCCGGTAGGGCACGCCCCGGGCCGGCGACCGGTCCTGCCCCGGCAGCGGTGTCAGCCGTACGGGACGACCGCGACCGGGCAGCGGACATGGTGGATCGCGGCGTGCGCCACCGAGCCGAGGCGCGTGCCGATCGGCGCCCGGCGGGCGCGGCGGCCGACCACGGCGAGGCCGGCCGCCGCGGTGGCCTCGACCAGCGCGACGGAGGCGTTCCCGCGGACCAGGTCCGCGGTCACGGCCACCCGCGGGTGACGGGCCCGCCACGGCGCCAGGACGTCCGTGAGCTGCTGCTTCTCGACGGCGGACAGCTCCTCGTCCACGCTCCCGATCGCGGCGAACGCCATGTACGCGCTGCCGGTCGGCGGGTCCCAGGCGTGGACGGCCCGGAGCGGGGCCGAGCGCAGCTCGGCGGCCTCGAAGGCGAAGGCGAGGACCTCGTCGAAGGGGCGCCGCAGGTCCAGCCCGACCACGACCTCGTGGTTCCCGGCGTCCGTCGCGGAGTCTTCCTCGGCCGCCCGGACCAGTACCACCGGGCACGGCGCCCGCCGCAGCACCTCCTGGCTCACCGAACCGACCAGGAAGCCGCGCAGGGCGCCCAGCCCACGTGAGCCGAGGACGAGCATGGCCGCCCGCCGGCCTGCCGCCTCCAGCGCGTCGGCCGGGTCATGGGGGACGTGGGCGGAGGTCACCTCCACCCCGGTGAGCAGGGCCCGCAGCCTCGCCTCCTCGGCGGCCAGCTGCTGCCGGCTCCAGGTGACGGCGTCGGATGTGCCGAGCACATCGGTCTTCGGCCACGGCCAGGCCTGGAGCAGTTCGAGCGGCAGGGCGCGGAGCAGCGCCTCACGGCCGGCCCAGCCGGCCGCGGCGACGCTCTCCGGCGAGCCGTCGAAGCCCGCGACGATCGGTGTGGTCATGCTGCCCTCCGGTACCGGGGCGGTCGGTGGTGCGGCGCCCGGGCTCCGGGCACCGCGGCCAGTATCGACCGGTGTCCGGCCTCGTGCCCGCCGAGCGGCCCCCGGGTCAGTGCGGGGAGGCGGGCACCGTGACGATCGGGCAGTGGGCGCGGTGCAGCAGGCCGTGCGGGACGGACCCGAGCCGCATGCCGGTGAAGCCGCCGCGCCCCCGGCGGCCCACGACGACGGCGAGGGCGTGTTCGGACGCGAGGGCGAGCCCCTCGACGGGGTGGTCCCGGAGGACCTCGTGGGTGAGCGTCACCTCGGGGTGGCGGTCGCGCCGGCCGGCCGTGCTCTCGTACAGCAGGCGCCGGAGCGTCTGCTCGACCTCCTGCTCGTCGGAGCGGCCGAACAGGCGGATCTGCCAGACCCAGAGGGCGCGCAGCGCGGCCCGGCGGCTCGCGGCGAGACCGAAGGCGAAGTCGAGGGCGGCCGCCGACGCCGGGCTGCCGTCCACACCGACCACCACGTACGGCGGCTCCTGGGTGACGTGCTCGGGTTCGCGGACGACCACCACCGGGCAGTGGGCCTGGGCGCTCACCGGGACGGTCACCGAGTAGGTGCTCAGCATCTCCTCCAGCCGGTTCAGCCGGCGTGAACCGAGGACCACGAGGCCGGCGTGCGCGGACTCCCGGCACAGCACCAGGGCGGGCACGTCCTCGGCGACGGCGGTGGTCACCGGCAGTCCCGGGTGCCGTTCGCGGGCGACGCCGGCGGCCCGGTCCAGGGCCTCGTCGCCGCGCTCGCGCAGCGCTTTGTGGTACCGGCCCTCGTCGAACGCGCGCAGCTCGTGGACCGGCGTCGGAATCGCGTGGACCAGCCGCAGCGGCAGCCCGCGGCGGTCGGCCTCGTCGGCGGCCCAGGCGGTGGTCATCGCACCCGTGGTGACGGCATCGACGCCCAGCACGACCGGCCGGCGCTCGCTGGCGGATGTCATGGCTCCTCCATGGGGCAGGGCGGGGTGGGACACCGGGCTCCGGCCCTGTTTCCACGCTAAGGACGCGGCGCGCCCGATGCCAGGGCTCGGGCCGGCCGGCTGCGGAGCCGGGTCCCGGCCCCACCGGCCCCCGTGGCGGCCACCGGCCGCAGGGGGAACGCTGGGGGAGAGGGCCGGCCCGGCCCGGACGGGCGGCAGGACGCGTACGACGTCCGCACCGGCACCCTCACGGTCGCGCTCGTCCGGGCGTGGCGACAGGCACAGGTACCGGCGAGCCGAGGAGCCACCGTGGACCACGACCCCGACCTCGAGGACGCCCGGCGGGCGGACCCCGCCGCCGTCGCCCGGCGGATCACCGAGCGCCGCGATCTGCTCGGCCTGAGCGAGCAGATGCTGGCGTCCCGGGCGGCGATGTCGCCGCGCTATCTCCAGTACCTGCTGGAGGCCGGGCCGGCCTTCGACCCGGCCGGCCTCGCGCGGATCGCCGCCGTGCTGCGGACGACGTACCGGGAGCTGCTGGAGGGCCGTGCCGACGCGCCGCCGGGGCAGCGTGAGGCAGGCGCGCGCCCGCTGCTCTTCCACCTGGCCGCGTCCGAGTGCTGGGAGCGGATCGGTACCCACGGCATCGGCCGGATCGGCCTTCCGGTCCAGCCCGCCCCGGCGGTCTTCCCGGTCAACTACGCGGTGGACGCCAGGACGATCGTCTACCGGACGGCCGCCTTGGGCCCGACGGACCCGGCCGACGGTTCGTCCGTCTCGTTCCAGGTCGACCGCATCGACGAGCAGCTGAGCCAGGGCTGGAGCGTGCTCCTCCTCGGTCGGGTCGAGCACGTCGACGACCCCGCGGAGGCCGACCGCCTGCGGGGACTGCCCGGAACCGCCCCCTGGGCCGGTGGCGCCCGCGCGGTCTGGGTGCGGATCCGGCCGGACGAGATCACCGGCCGTCGGATCGGCGGCGGGTGAGCCCATGGCCCGGCGGGGCGATCCGGACCGTGCCGTCCCCGGCGTGCCTCACCCGGCTCCGTGCCTCACCCGGGTGCGGGCCTCACCCGGGTGCGGGGGAGCGGGGCGGTTCGGTCGGGATCCGGTGGACGAAGAAGAGCGCGACCAGCCCGCTGAGGGCGAGGACGGCGAGGGCGGCGCGCAGTCCCTCGATCCGCGCGGCGGCGTTCGCGTCGAGCGCGGCCCGGGCCGCCGCGGACTCCGCGCCGGCCTGCTCGAGGGCGGCCGTCAGCTGTGCGTCGGACAGGAACGGCACGCCGGCCGAGAGCTCCACCCCGGCCCGGTTCCTGACCTCGTCCGGGATCGCCGGGCTCTGCTCGATGGTGGTGAGGAACGACGTGGTCAGAACGGCGATGAGGATCGACCCGGCGAGCGCGGTGCCGATCGACGCGCCGAGGTTGGTGACGGTGTTCTGCACGCCGCCGACCTCGGCGCTCCGCTCGTCCGGCACCGCGGACACGGTGACCGCGCCGAGCTGGGAGGCGAGCGCCCCCATGCCGAGCCCGATCAGCAGCAGTGGGACGGTGACCACCTCCGCGCCCGTGCCCGCGTCGAGACCGGCCATCAGGACGACCGCGCCCAGGACCATCGAGACGATCCCCAGCCGTACCACCCGCCGTGGTGAGACGTCCGGGAGTAGCCGGGGGATCGCGAGCGCGGCGACCAGCAGGGTGAGGGAGAGCGGCAGGATGCGCACCCCGGTGGCGAGCGCGGAGAGCCCGAGCGCGACGGACAGGTACAGCGGCACGACGAAGAAGACGCCCATCTGCACCAGGAACTGGAAGAAGAAGACGACCAGGCCGCCGGTGAGCTGGCGGTTCGTCAGTAGTGCCGGGTCCACCAGCGGTTCCTCGCCCTGCTCCGCGAGGCGGGCCTCCCAGCGGAAGAACAGCCAGATCAGGAGCACCCCCGCGAGCATCAGCCAGACCACCGGTGAGAGGCCGAACCAGGCGGCGGTGTCGGACTTCGGCCGGAACCAGCCCCAGGTGGCCGAGCGGAGCACACCGAGGACGAAGAGCCCGATGCCCAGCGCGGAGAGGACGGCGCCCAGCAGGTCGATCCGCGGGCGGGTGCCGGGCGGCGCGTCGGCGACCCGTCGGGCCAGCAGCAGGATGCCCAGCACCAGCACGGTCTCGGCGGCGAACACCCAGCGCCAGGAGAAGAAGGTCGTCGCGGCGCCGCCGATGAGCGGGCCGAGGGCGATCGCCACCGCGCCCGCGGCCGTGACCAGGCCGTAGGCCGCCGGACGCCGCTCCGCCGGGAAGTTCCCGGCGACCAGCGCGACGATCGCGGGCAGGATCAGGGCGGCCCCGACCCCTTCGAGCAGCGACCAGCCGAGCAGCAGCACGGTCAGGTTCGGGGAGAGCGCCGTGGTCAGGGAGCCGCAGCCGTAGACGACGCAGCCGATCATGAACGCGCGCCTGCGACCGATGAGGGCGCCCACCTTGCCGCCGGAGACCATGAGCATCGCCATGACGAGCGTGTAGGCCGTGATGGCTCCTTGCAGGCCGCTCACCGTGGTGCCCACGTCGTTGGCCACGGTCGCGATCGAGACGTTCATGACGGAGCTGTCGAGCGCCATCAGGAACTGTCCGGTCGCCAGCGTCAGGAGTACGAGTGTCGCGGCCGCGGCCTGCCGGGAGGTGCCTTCACTGCCTGCCATGGGCGTAGCGTTCCACGGCCTCGCCCGGCGGCTCCCCGACCCGCCGGAGGGGTCAGCCGGTCGGCGGGGGCGGGCGCCCGGAGGCACCCTCATCCGGACCGGCACCGAGCCCTACCGCTTCCAGGCCACCCAGGTGAACTGCCTCGGCAGCCGCACCAGCCACCACGCCCTTCAACAACTGCACGACGGCGCGGACTGGCGCGTCCTGGCGACCGCTCTCATCCGGCTGGCGGACCATCTCGATGCCCATCGACTACCACCGTCGCCGCGTGCTCGACTACACAGGCCTCCTGCCCGAGGAGTTGTGGGAGCAGGTGAGTCGCCGCAGCGGTATCCACCCGGGCCACAACCTCCGCCGGAAGCTGGCCCGCGCCGTCCTGTACACGCCCTACAACCCTGTTCCGGTCTCTGATGGCGAGGCGATGTCGGATTCTCACTGCGTCGTGCCCTGAGGGGCTGTCCTTGGACGGTGAAGCCAGTCGCCCTTGACCGATCTCGTTCAATCGAGTCGTTCACTCAGCGGACCCAGTCGTTCAGCCTTCCGTCTCGGTGAACCTGGTCGTACGGGCAGACGTCGGGTCGACACCGGTCAGGGCACAGCTGGCCGTCCAGAGGTGCGCCGCGGTCGTGGTGTCGGCCAGGTGGTTCCAGAGGGGTTCGCTCCTGGGCCTGCCGCGCAGCCCGAACACCCGGGGGCCCCACATCTGGCGGCCGCGCACGTCTGGGTCGAGCACGGCGCGTACGGTGGGCCAAGCGCCGGCTTCCTTGCCCTGGACGAGAAGGCCGAGTGGCAGGCCGAGCAGCCGCTCGCCGGTGGTCCGGACCTGAACCGGCGGCCGCGAGGGGGTGAGGGAGTCGAGCGCGCCGCCGGGGTGGGCGACCACGCTCAGCATCGTGCTGCCGACGGCGTCCAGGCGGCGGTCGAGCTCGAAAGCGAAGAACATCTGGGCCAGCTTCGACCGCGCATAGGCGCGCTTGGGCTGGTAGTCGTGCGTGCTCTGGAGATCGTCGAGGTCCAGGCGTTCGGACTTGGCCGCGAAGCTGCCCGTGGTGACGATCCGACTCGCTGGGGCTGTCATGAGCAGGGGGGCCAGCCAGTGGGTGAGTGCGAAGTGACCCAGGTGGTTGGTCGCGAACATCAGCTCGTGGCCGTCCTTGGTCTCTCGGCGCGGCGGCTGGTCGAGCGCCACGCCGGCGTTGTAGACGACCGCGTCGAGGCGGTCCAGGTCGAGCGCGTCCACGGACGTCCTGAGCGATGCGAGGTCGGCCAGGTCCAGAGGCAGATGTCGCACCTGGGCGCCGGGGACACGTGAACTGATCGAAGCGATCGCGGCTTTGGCCTTCGTCTCGGCCCGGCTGCCGAGGACGACCGTGGCCCCGGTGCCGGCGAGCTGCTCGGCGACGAAGTACCCGATGCCCGCGTTGCCGCCGGTGACCAGGAAATTCCTGCCCTCGGCGCGAGGCAGCCGGTGAACGTCCCACACTGGGGCCTTGGGTACGGAGGGCATGGCGGGCTCCCGGAGCTTGGAGTGATCTGGAGGCGGGCGGAGCCGCACCTTCACCACCGGTCCCACCCAGCTCCTACGGTCCCGGTGGTAACTCACATCCCACCGACAGGTCGCTGTCGCCACTGACAGCCGACCGGCATCGCGTGGGCCCGTCATCCGTCGCGGCCGATCTCCGTACCCGACACATGTGTGTCTCATCCGGCCGAGTCGGCACAGGTCAGCGGGATCCCCGGCGACTGAATTCCTTGAGAACGGCCAGCCCTGTCATCCAATCGAGGTGGTTGACACCGAACCTGGGCGTCCACACCCTCACGCCGCCCCGACCGGCCGGTACCAGCGGTGGCCGGTACCGTCGCGATCGGGGCGGTTGTGCATCTGTCGGCCACCGCCATCGAGGAGGGCCAGGGCCTGTCCTTGATGAGCGGCTGGCCGGTACCGCCTACCGTCTACTGCCCCGGTGGTGGGGCCGGCCCGTGGCTAGCGCAGATGCCGAGCGAAGAACCCGGCGGCGCCCTCCCCTGCGAACTGCGGGACGCCCGTGTGCCCGCCCATATTGGCGTGCAGGGACTTCTCCTTGGAGCCGAAGGCGTCGAACAGGTCCAGCGCCGCCTGCCGGTCGTTGCCTTCGTCGTCCCACTGCAGCAGGACGTGCAGCGGAATGGTGACCTGGCGGGCCTCCTCGAACATGGCGCGAGGCACGAAACTCCCGGCGAAGAAGCCGGCGGCCACGATGCGCGGCTCGACCACCGCAAGGCGAACGCCGATGGAGATCACTCCCCCCGAGTACCCGACCGGGCCGCCGATCTCGGGCAGCGACAGGAGGGCGTCCAGGGCGGCCTGCCATTCCGGGACCGACTTTTCGACCAGCGGGAGGACGAGGGCGTCGATGATCTCGCCGCTGACCGGCTCGCCGGCCTCCATGGCCCGGCGCAGGTCGGCGCGGGCCTGCTCGGCGGCGGGCCAACGGGGCCGGTCACCACTCCCCGGGAGCTCGATGGTGGCCGTGGCGAAGCCATCCGCCGCGGCGTGCCGGGCCCGCGCCACCAGTCGGGGGTACATCTTGCGCAGCCCGAGGGGAGGGTGGCCGAGCAGGATCAGCGGCGCCGGTGCGGATGCGGATCCGGGCGTCCACAGGATGCCGGGGATCTCACCGAGGGTGAATTCGCGCTCGAGGACGCCGTCATCGAGGCGCTGCTCAGAAATGAAATGCATGGTCGTGCCTTTCGGGAGTGCACTGGAACGGCGCTCCCGGACGACGACCTATCGCCCGACCGTGACCCCGGAGGAGAGCACCCATGTCGATACGGTCACGGGTACCACCTCCTTGTTCTCTCGCACGGCTTCCGGCAAAGCTAGCAATGGTCACCGAGGTTCGCCAAACGGGTTCTTGCGGAGGCTCCGTGACCGGATGCCGGAGACTGCCCGTCCTCGGCGGCACCCTGACGCTCGGATTCGCCCCTGACACCTGGCAGCCGACGCCCGGGCAGGCCGCCGACTGCCAGGAGAGCCTGGAACAGGGCTTCGGGCCCGGCCCCGATCCGCAGGTCCACCTTGCGCGGCTGCTCAGGCCTCTCATCAGCGGTCAGGCGGTGTTCCGGGCCCGGTTGACACCACCCCCGGGTCGTCCGATCGGCAGGGGCAACAGTCATGCCGGGCCCGGAGGCCAGGAGCCCCGTTCCAGGACCACCACGAAGGAGGTGACGGCGTGGCGGTGCCGGACGGCGTCCCCGGGGGTGGGCGCGGAGGGGCTACGCGGTCGCGGTCCGGTACTGGTCGACGTTCTGCCAGGTGACCGGCAGGGACGCCAGGCACCGGTCGAAGACCTCGGCCTGGCGCAGGTAGGCGGCACGGTCGGGACCGGGGCGTACGCAGAGGTCGTCCGCGTCGCCCACCGACCACGGCTGGAGCCCGTGGGAGAGCGCGGCAGGCAGCAGGGAGGCCACTCCCCGTGCCCCCAGCTCGCTGGTGAGCTGGCGTCGGACGGGGCGGCCCAGCACGTCGGCGAAGATCTGCGCCCAGACCTCGGAGCGGGCGCCTCCGCCCGCGATCCGCCAGGGGCGGTCGGCCACGTCCGCCCCGCTGGCCACGAGCCGGTCGAGCTGTACGCGGTGGTACTGGGCGACGCCCTCGATGACCGCGCGGGTCAGGTGGCCGCGCCGGTGCACACCGGAGATGCCCAGGAAGGTCCCGGACGCGGCGGGATGCTCGGGCGCGCCGTTCACGAAGGGCAGGAACAGCAGGCCGTCCGCGCCCGGCCGGACCCCGGCCGCCTCTCGCAGCAGTTCCGTCGGCGGCACCCGGTCGGCCCGGTCGTGCGGCACCGCGGCGGCGGCCAGCCACTCCAGGTTGGCGGCCGAGGTCGGGGCCACCTCCATCGCGAGCATCCGGCCGGGGTCCGGCAGCAGGGCACTGAGGGTGACCTTGGGCGCCGGGGTCCGGGCCGGCACCACCGCGCCGTTGATCGCCCAGGTGCCCACGATGACCGTGACGTCGCCCAGTTCGTGGCCTCCCGTGCCCAGGGTGGCCGCCACGCAGTCCATGGCGCCCGCGATGACCGGCAGCCCCTCGGCCAGGCCCGTGCGGGCCGCTGCCCGCGCGGTCAGCCCGGCGACCACCTCACCGGAGGGCCGCAGCGCGGGGAAGCGGTCCAGGTCCGCGGCCGGCAGGCCGACCAGGTCCAGCGCGGTGGTGGTGTACCGGCGGGTGTCCAGGACGACCATGCCGAAGGCGCTGGCGTCGCTGTAGTCGGCGCTGGCGACCCCGGTGAGCTGGGAGGTCACCCAGTCCTTGCAGGACAGCGCCCATCGGGTGGCCCGGTAGGCCTGTGGCTCGTGGTCGCGCAGCCACCGCAGCAGCACCGCGGGCTGGGCCGCCCACGGGATGGAACCGGTCTCCGCGGCGAGCCGGGCGGCCGCCTCGGGGGAGATCGCGTCCACGATCCGCTGCGCCCGGGTGTCGGAGGAGGCGATGGCGGGGCCCACCGGCCGCAGCTCGGCGTCGACCGGGTAGAGGCCGTTGCCGTGCGCCGCGACGCCGAGGCCGGCCGGGGTCCAGCCGTCGGCCGTCAGCTTCGCGTTCAGCTCGGCCAGCAGCGACAGCACCGTGTCGGCCAGCAGGACCATGTCCACGTCGTGGCGGTGCGCGGTGACGCAGGTGCGCGGTGTCCGGGCGGTGACGACGTACAGCTCATGGCCCTGTGCGTCGAAGGCGGCGGCCTTCGTCGCGGTCAGCCCGACGTCGACACCGATGTAGCAGGTGGTCACTGTGGTCTCCTGTCGCCGGTCGCGGCGGTCGCCGGGGTCTTCAGGCCCCGGGGACGGAAGCGCCGCAGCTCCGTGTCGTAGGCCGCGATCTCCGCGGCGATCCGTTCGTCGTCCCAGCCCAGGTACCGCGCGGCGATCCCGGCGCAGCGGGCGGCCGCGGCGCGGCCCATGTCGCCGCCCAGGCCGACGAGGGTACGCCGCAGCATGATGTCCCCCAGGGTGACGGCTCCCTCGTCGACGACCGCGACGGCCACCTCGGCGGCGATCGCCCCCGATTCCTCGTCGACGACCTCCAGCAGCCCGGGGTCGGCCTCGGCGAGCGCCAGCACCCGCCGGGCCCGTACGCCGTAGACGTCGAGCAGCCGGCGTCGCTGGGCCGGGGTGAGTACCGGGGAGTTGAGGAAGTCCTCGCGGAACGCCTCCCACTGCGCGGTGTCCGCGCCGGGGAACGGGCGGGTGCGGGTGGTGCAGCGCCGTGGGGCGCGTCCCATGACCTTGAGCGCCTTGTCGGTGACGTCCTCGGCGAGCGCGCGGTGGGTGGTGAGTTTGCCTCCGATGACGGTGAGCAGGCCGGGGTGGGCCGGGGCGTGGTCCAGTACCGTGTGGCCGCGGCTGATCTTGGCGTTGTCGGTGACGTCGGCGGCGTAGGGCAGGGGGCGGATGCCGGACACGCTGTAGAGCACGTCGTCGGGGGTGAGCCCGGCGCCGGGGAAGATCCGGTTGGTCTCGTCGAGCAGGTAGTCGATCTCCGCCTCGCTGGCCACGACCTCGTCCAGGTCGCCCTCGTAGGTGAGGTCGGTGCTGCCCAGCATGTAGCGGCCTTCCCAGGGAAGGACGAAGATCGGCCGCTGGTCGGCCGCGGCTTCGAAGAAGATGCAGGTCTTCGGGGCCCCCGGGAAGGGGTCCACGATGACATGGCTGCCCTTGGTGCCGCCGTTGAGCCGCTTGGAGGCGATCTGCCCTTCGAGGACGTGGTCGATCCACGGGCCGGCGGCGTTCACGGTGAGGCGGGCCCGGATCTCCTGTTCCTCGCCGGTCCGGTTGTCGCGGGTCCGCAGGCCGGTCACGCGCGCGCCGTCCCGGATGAGCCCGGTGACGGTGGTGTAGGTCAGGACCCGGGCGCCGAGGTGGCGGGCGTCCAGGAACAGTTCGACGCAGAGCCGCTCCGCCCACGGGACCTGCGCGTCGTGGAAGAGCGCCGCACCCCGCAGGCCCTTTCTGGACAGGTGCGGCCAGCGCTGGGCCACCCGGTGGTTGGTCACGGTGCGGCTGAGGCCGCGCCCCCGGCGCGCCGCCAGGGCGTCGAACACGGCGAGGCCGAGCCGGATCAGGATCCCGGGCCTGCTGTTGCCGGCGTAGAAGGGGATGAGCATGGGGTAGTCGCGGACCAGGTGCGGGGCGCTGCGGAACAGCAGGTGGCGTTCCCGGATGGACTCGTGGACCAGGGTGAAGTCGTAGCGTTCGAGGTACTTCAGGCCGCCGTGGATGAGCCGGCTGGACGTGCTGGTGGTGCCGGAGCCGACATCGGCGCGGTCGACCACGACGACGCGCAGGCCGCGGGCCGCAGCGTCGCGGGCGATGGCCAGCCCGTTGATCCCGGCTCCGACGACGGCGAGGTCGACGATGTCCTCGCCGTTGGAGGGATGGTGCGACATGGGAGCTCCCGGAGGTGAGGGGTGCCGGTCCCGGTGGTTCGCACCGGGACCGGCACCCGTGCAGGGTCAGGCGGAGGCGGAGCCGGCGGACTGTTCCCGGAACAGCTCGTACGCCTCTTCGGGCTTGACCTCGTCGTGCACGACGGCCCGGACGGCCGCGAGCATGGCGGCCGGGTGCTCGCTCTGGAAGATGTTGCGGCCCATGTCCACACCGGCCGCGCCCTCCTGGACGGAGCGGTAGGCCATGGTCAGGGCGTCCAGCTCGGGCAGCTTCTTGCCGCCCGCCACGATGATCGGCACCGGGCAGGCCGCGGTGACCGTCTCGAAGCCCTGCTCCACGTAGTAGGTCTTGACGACGTGCGCGCCCATCTCGGCGCTGATCCGGGTGGCCAGCCGGAAGTAGCGGGCGTCGCGGACCATGTCCTTGCCGACCGCGGTGACGCCGAGGACGGCGATGCCGTGCCGCTGACCGGCGTCCACCAGGGCGGCCAGGTTGCGCACCGAGCGCGACTCGTGCTCGGCGCCGATGAAGACCTGGGTGGCCACGGCGGCGGCGTTCAGCCGGACCGCGTCCTCCATGTCCAGGGCGATGTGCTCGTCCGAGAGGTCACGCAGCACGCTCGGGCCGCCGCTGGCGCGCAGCACGATCCCTGCCTCACTGTGCGAGGGGATGCTGGTGCGCAGCGCACCCCGGGTCATCATGATCGCGTCCGCGTCGGGGACGAGCGGGGCGATGTTGGTGTCCAGGCGTTCCAGGCCGGCCATCGGGCCGAGGAAGTAGCCGTGGTCGAACGCGAGCATCACCGTGCGGCCGGTGTCCCGGCGGAAGATCCGGGAGAGCCGGTTCTGCAGGCCCCAGTCCTGGGCGTGGGCGCCCTTGACGTGGAAGGTGCCCGCGGCGGCCTGGGCCCCGCCGAAGTCGCGGGCCTCGATCAAGGCGTCGGTGTCAGCCATGGGTGTGTACTCCTGTACGTGTCTGGGTTGTCGGGGGTCAGTTGTCGGAGGTCAGTTGTCGGGGTTGGTCGGGGTGGCGGACGCGCCCGGGACGGGTGGTCGGTGCCCGGTGCGGCGAAGGGGGGTGCGGCCGGTGCGGCCTCCCCCGCCCGCCAGGAAGAGGACGAAGAGGACGAGGGAGCCCTTGAGCAGGTTCTGCGCGGCGGTGCTCCAGCCGACCAGGTTGACCAGGCCGTCCAGCAGGATGAAGAACAGTGCGCCGCCCCAGATGCCGACCGGCACCGCCCGGCCGCCGGAGATGAGCGTCCCGCCGATGACCACGACCGCGATCGAGTCCAGCAGGTAGCGGGTCCCCAGGTCGGGGGCGGGCGCGATGTAGGTGGCCAGCAGGGCTCCGGCGAGCCCGGCCAGCGCGCCGCTGGCCAGGTAGGTCGCGGCGAGCACCCGGGTGACGGGGATACCGGCCCGCTCGGCGGCGCGGGCGCTCTGGCCGATCGCGGTCAGCGACCGGCCGTACGTGGTTCCGCGCAGCAGCAGCACGATCAGCACGGTCAGCACCGCGACGGCGACGGCCGTCAGCGGCACGCCCGCCGGGCGCAGGTTGAGCAGCCGGCGCAGCCCTGAGTCGGGTACCGCGGTGAAGCCTTCGGCCATGACCAGCGTGCAGGACGAGGCCATCAGGCCGGTGGCCAGGGTGGCGATGATCGGCGGCATCGAGAGGCCGAGGATCGCCGTCGCACTGACGGTGGCCACCGCGAGGCCCGCCGCGATCCCGGCGAGGATGCCGAGCGTCACCGAGCCGGTGGTGGAGGCGGCCGCGACGGAGACGAACCCGGCCAGCGAGATGACCGGCCCCACCGACACGTCGATGTTGCCCGGCCCGGCGGTGACCACGAGCATCTGACCGACGCCGACGAGGACGAGGTACGGCGCCAGCGACAGCGCGAGGGAGACCGTCTGGCCGCCGCCCTGGCCGGAGACCGCCAGGATGACCAGCCAGACCAGCAGGGCCGCGAGGAATCCCCAGATCCAGGGGCGGGTGAAGAGCGCACGGAGGTTCATCGCAGCACCCTCCCGATCACGGCCCGGCCGGCGAGGACGGCCAGCACGATGCCGCCCTGGACGGCCGACTGCATGTTGGACGGCACGTTGAGCAGGCTGAGCGTGACGCTGACCAGGCCGAGGGTGACGCCACCGATGGCCACGCCCCACGGCACGGCGCTCCCACCGCGGAAGCTTCCGCCGCCGAGGATCACCGCGGCCACGGTGACCAGGGTGTAGCTGGAGGCCGACGAGACATCGCCGCCGCCGGTCTGCGAGGCCAGCAGCAGCCCGGACAGCACCCCGAGGACGCCCGCCACGGCGTAGACGGCCACCCGGGAGGTCAGCGGGCTCAGCCCGGCGCGCTCCAGCGCGGTGGTGTTGCTGCCCAGGGCGCGGATGCGCACGCCCACCGAGCTGCGCCCGGTCAGCAGGTACGTCAGCGCGGCGACCGCGATGATCGGCAGCAGCGGTGCGGGGAACCCGCTCGGCTGCCAGGCGCCGAACCGCGCCAGCCACTCGGGGGTGGTCCCGCCCGGGGTGGGCAGCAGGAACAGCCCCAGGCCCAGCCAGATGAACGAGGCGCCGAGCGTGGCGATCAGCGAGGGCACCCGGCGCAGGTGGATGAGCGCGCCCAGCACGGCGTACCCGGCCACCAGCGCCAGCAGCATCAGCGATCCGACCAGGGGAGAGGTGACCAGCCGGGTGGCGGCGACGACGGTGACCAGGCCGACGAAGGAGCCGATCCCGAGGTCGATGTCGCCGACCGACATCAGCATCATCTGGGCCTGGGCCGCGAAGACCAGGGGCACGGTCGCGGAGAGCACCAGCGTGAGCCCCGGGACGGTCAGCACCCCGGACTGGAGGGAGGCGCAGACCCCGATCATGGCGGCCAGGGCGATGGCGCTGACCGCGGCCGGTGCGGCTCTGTGCAGCCCGGCTCTGGTCGGCAGGGCCGACGTGAGGACATCAGTCATGGCGGTGTGCTCCGGCTGGGCTCCCGGCCGCCTGAGGGGCGGCCGTCGGGTGGGGGGCGGGCGGCGGCTCGGGCGCCGGGTGGGGGGCGGACTCGTCGAAGGAGACGGCGATGATCCGTTCTTCGGATATCTCGGCCCCGGCCAGTTCGGCGACGACCCGGCCGGCCCGGAAGACGTAGACCCGGTCGCAGTGCGCCATCTCGGCGTTCTCGCTGGAGTACCAGACGACGCTGCGCCCCTGGGCCGCCTCGGTTCGGATCAGGCTGTACAGGTCGGTCTTGGTGTGCACGTCGACGCCCCGGAAGGGGTCGTCCAGCAGCACCAGGTCGGCCGAGGAGGCGAAGGCGCGGGCGACGATCACCTTCTGCTGGTTGCCGCCGCTCAGCGCGGTCATCGCGGCGTCGGCGCCGCCCCGGATCGACAGCTTCCCGACCCAGTCCTGGACGACGGCGCGTTCCTCGGCGGTCCGGCGGAGCCCGTACCGGGCGAGGGAGCGCATGCCCGAGACGATGAGGTTGTCCGCGACGGTCCACAGCGGCAGGACGCCGGAGCGCTGCCGGTCACCCGGGACGAACGCCCGGGTGCCGTGCACCTTGGTGTCGCGGCGTACCGGGTGCCAGAGGCGTTCGAGTACCTGCTGCTGGCCCTGCCCGGCCAGCCCGGCCAGGCCCACCACTTCGCCCTTGGCGACGCGCAGGCTGACGCCGTGCAGGCCGGGTCCGGTGGCGTCGCGCAGTTGGGCCACCACGGGGCCGTCGGCCGCGGGCGCCGCCCCGGTGGCCGGGCCCGTCCCCCGGGCCGCGCCGCGGGGTGCCACGTCGGCGCCCATGAGGGCCAGCACGTCGTCCTCGCGGAGTCCGGCCGCCGGGCGGTCCTCGGCGACGGCGCCGTCGCGCAGCACCGCGACCCGGTCGGCCACCGACAGCACCTCGCGGATGCGGTGCGAGATGAGCAGGACGGCGGTGCCGCGGGCGGTGAGGGTGCGGACGTACGCGTACAGCGACTGCGCGGCGTCCGGGCCGAGCGACTCGGTCGGCTCGTCGAGGATCAGCAGGTTCAGCGGATGGGCCAGGCCGGCCCGCGTGATCTCGACCATCTGCCGCTGGGCGAGCGTGAGGTCCTCGACCCGGTCGCGGGGTGACACGCCGTGGCCGGGGAACATCTCGTCCAGCCGCTGCCGCACCGCCTCGGCGGCGGCCCGCCGCGGGCGGGTCCGGGGCAGGCAGTGGCGCGAGGAGAGCCAGATGTTCTCCGCCACGGTGAGGTCGGGGCAGAGCGAGGTCTCCTGGTACGCCATCCGGACGGTGCGGAAGTCCTGTTCGCGGGGCCGGGTTCCGCCGGGGACCTGTCGGTCCAGGACGGTGACCGTGCCCTGGTCGCAGCCCTCCAGACCGGCGAGAACCCGCATGAGGGTGCTCTTGCCGGCGCCGTTGTGGCCGACCAGGCCGAGCACCTCGCCGGCGTGGACCGCGAGGTCCACCCCGTTGAGCGCGCGGGTGGGACCGTAGCTCTTGGTGACGCCGCGTGCGGCGACCACGGTCACGGCGCGGGGGTCCTGGTTCTTCCCCGGCGGGACGGCGGATGGTCCCGCCGGCAGCTTGTCGACGTGCATGCCTCGCTCCTGGTGTGGTCGTCCGGTCAGCCGGCGGTCGTCGGGACCGGGGGCTGCACCGGGGCGCCGCCGCTCTTCGAGGCCTCCACCTGCTTCTGGAACAGCTCGCGGGTCCACGGCCAGGCCGCGTACTGGTCGGGCTTGAGCACGGCGGCCCAGGCGTCGCGGTCCTTCTGCTCCACCAGGACGATCGGCAGGGTCATGTGCTGCGGGACGTCCTTGCCGTCCAGCAGGTCCAGTGCCGCCCACAGGGCGGCCACCGACTGGCCCGGGTCGGACATGACGGCGACCGAGCCGTTGTCGAGCTTGGTGTCCTTCCAGTAGTTGAGCGCGCGGCCGTTGGTCTCGAAGGTGACCGCCGGGACGGGCTTGCCGGCCGTGGTGAAGGCCTGGGCCACGCCGTAGCCGTCGCCGCAGCCGATGACGCCGTCCACCGTGGGCACGCTGGAGAGCACGCCGAGCACGGCCTTCTGCGCGGTCGCGCCGTCGCACATGCCGTTCACGGTCGCGGCGGTCTTGACGTCCGGGTACTTGGCGAGGATCTCCTCGGTGGCCTTGTGCATCTCGGCCTCGGGCTGGGAGCCCACCACACCGCGGCTGACGATGACGTTGCCCTTGCCGCCGATGCCGTCGAGGAGGGGCTTGGCCGCGTCGGTGGCCCAGTCGGTGAAGCTGTTCTGGATCACATGGGCGCACGGGGCGTCGATCGCGGAGTCGAAGACGACCACCTTGACGCCGGCGGTGCAGGCCTGCTGGATGACGGGCTTCAGCGCGGTGGGCGAGGCCGGGTCGATCAGCAGCGCGTCGGGCTTCTGCAGCAGCAGGCTCTTGATCTGGGCGATCTGTTCCGTCGCCGAGTTGTCGCCGGGCGCGTTGACGGTCTGGTACTTGCCGATCAGCCCGTCCGCCTGGGCCTGCTTGGCGGCGGTCTCGAACGAGGCGACCATGGTCTGCCGCCAGCCGTTGCCGATGAAGCCGTTGCTCAGGGCGATGAACGGCTTGCCCGGTCTCTTGGCGGATGTTCCGGCGTCGCCGCCGGCCGAGCCGGAGCCGGAGCCGCAGGCCGTGGCCAGGAGCGCGACGGCGGTGGCGAGCGAGGCCGCGGCTGCGGCACGACGGCGCGGGGAGGTCGAGGGGATGCGCATGGTGCCTCCTGGGAAGCAGGACCGCTGAGGGTGGGGGTGGGGCGGCGGTGGGGGTCAGTGCCCGGTTCCGACGCAGTGAGTAGTCATTACAGGCCTGTAATGACAGGTTGGCCAGAGGGTGGGAGCTAATGTGTTGTAGGTCACACTTGTGGCCGCAGTGGCGGAAAATCTCCCCGCTGGGGGATCTCTTGTTCCCTACCTGTCATGACAGCATCGATGCCGTGGCATGATTTGAGGACACAGTCGTACCGCCACCGAGGGGGATGGTCAGACCATGGCGCATCAGCGGTTGAACCGCGATTCCAGCGAGCCGCTCTGGATGCAGCTGATGACGGCGCTACGCGCCCAGATCGAGGCCGGCCGCCTGGCACCCGACCAACCCCTGCCCTCCGAGGCGGAGCTGACGGACCTCTACGGCGTCTCCCGCACCGTGGTCCGCGAGGCGCTGGGCGAACTCGTCCAGCAGCGGCTGATCTACAAGGTCAAAGGGCGCGGCGCATTCGTCGCCCCGCGCAAGACCGAGCTGCGGTTCGTCGGCTCCGTCTCCGGCTCCGCCGACGACCTGCGCGAGTCCGGACGCCGCGTCACCACCCAGACCATCCACCAGGAACTGGCCGAGGCCGACGAACGCGAGGCCGCACTGCTGCGCATCCCCATCGGCGAACAGGTGGTGAGGACGCGCCGGCTCCGGCGGGTGGACGGCCAGCCCTGGCTCCTGGTCGACACCACCCTGCCCGCCCGCCTGGTCCCCGGCCTGGAGAAGGCCGTCCTGGAGAACCAGTCGCTCTACGACGTGCTGCGTCGTCGCTACGGCATCGAACCCGATGGGGCCGACCGCTGGATCGAGGCCGTCTTCCCCAACGAGCAGGACGCGGCCGTCCTGGAGGTCTCCACCTCCACGCCGCTGCTCGGCATCGAATCCGTGTCCTGGCTGCCCGACCGGACCCGCTTCGAGGCCTACTACGCCCTCCACCGCAGCGACCAGACCCGCTTCTACGTCGGCATCCGCTGACGGGAAGTCACTATTCGGCGGCCCCAGGGGATATGACGAGGGATGCGTCGATGTCCAGGGCCGGGCCGGGCGGTTCGCACCTGCCCGCGGGGGAAGCGGGTATCCCGTCGGGGGTCTCGTCGGCGTGCGGCCGGGCGATCCCGCCCGGCCCGCCCTTTGACCGCAACCGGGTACGGTGCCTGGGGACGGTCGTCAAACTCCCGCCTGCGTGGCGGTGTTGGGGCAACGCCGCCACGCCGCCCGCCCGGAGGGCGGACGGCGTGGGTTCGACGACAGGCCCCGGCGGCTAGCGGCGCAGCGGGCCCTCGCAGGTGTAGTCGGCGCTGCCGGCCTGGCCGGCGGGCCAGACGTCGACCTTGCCGAACCAGCAGTTCATGTCGGCCATGTTGTTGCTCGCGGCGCCGCCGCGGCCGAGGAGGAAGTGGTCGACGGTGTCGGCCATGTCCTTGCGGACCCGGCCGCTGTCGGCAGGGTTGCCGAGGTTGGCGGTGATGCGCCCGGTGCAGGTGAAGCGCATCTTGTTGTCCCAGTCGCCGTTGTCCTTGCAGACGGGGGCGTTCTCGGTCGCCTTGGCGAACGCCGCCTGCACCTCGGGGGCCAGGGCGGAGGCGAGCCGGCCGTTGGGGGTGTAGGTGGTGTCGGGGACGAACAGCTCGTCGGCGAGCGGCACCTCGGCGTCGAGGTAGGCGGTGTAGTCGCGCTGGAGGGCGGCGTCCCGGCCGAGGCGGTCCCGCCAGGCGTCGTAGCCGGTGCGGTCGTCGGCACGCAGCAGGCGGTACATCTCGGCGAGCTGGTCGGGGTGCCGCTCGCCGAGGAGGTTGAAGAAGGTCGCGGCGTAGGGGTAGGCGCGGAAGCCCTCACCCGCCCAGGTGGCGTGCAGGATCTGGTCGACGGTCAGGCGGGGGGTGCCGGCCTGGTCGTCCCAGCCGACCTGGCGGACCATGTACTTGCGGGCCTTGACGCCGTCGTCGCGGGTGGCGCCGGCGAAGTACTCGGCGGTGCCCTCGTTCATCGCGAAGGTGGCGTCGCCGGGCCAGCGGGTGGTGTAGCCGGACTCGGGGATCGCCCAGCGGGCGTTGAGGTAGTGCGTGTACTCGTGCCGGAACAGCTCTTCGAGGCTGAAGTACGACTCGGCGGTGGTGCGCTGGTAGGTGTAGAAGGTGGACTGGTCCTCCATGAACATGCCGCCGTTGTTGACGTCGCCGATGCCGAACAGCAGGCTCTGGAAGGACTGGTAGTTGGTCTTGGTGTCGTAGAGCTGGACGGTGAGCGCCGGGTGGGTGTCGTCCGCGAGCGGCTGGTCGGTGCCGATGACGCGGAAGAACTGCGCCTTGACCTGCTTGGTGGCGTAGTAGAGCTGGTCGGCGGTGGCCCGGTCGAGGGCGGTGCGCACGACCAGGGTGCCGTTGTCGTACGTGTAGGTGTTGGGGAAGAGCTGCTTCTCGATGTCGGCGCGGCAGACGCCGTACTGGGCGCAGAGACCGAGGTCGTTGACCGGGCCGACGAGGTTGGCCCAGGGCCTGCTCATCCGGCCGAAGGTCGCGGCGGCGAGCTCCAGTTCGGGGCCGATCCGGCTGGTCAGCTCGGGCTTGAGGGCACCGATCTGGGCGAAGCGACCGTACTCCAGCATGGCGTCGGCGGCGGCCCACTCGCTGGCGGTGCCCTTGAGGTGGGCGTAGCCGGCGAAGACCCGGAAGGTCTCGCGGTAGTCGGCGTCGGCGGCGACGGCGGCGCGGAAGAGGCCCTGCGGGTCGTCCGCGACATTGGAGATGCCCTGGAAGTTGATCTGGAGGGCGCCGAGGGCGGCCCAGTTCCAGCCGCTGTCGCCGATCGCCCTGCCGCCGGGGGCGAACATCCGCAGGACCTGCTTGATCAGCGGGATCCGGGCCTGCCGCAACTGTGGGGTGGAGCCGGCCTGGAACAGCTCGCCCAGGGTGTAGCCGTTGGTGGTGGTCGGCTCGAACACCCGCGGGTTGGCGGTGTAGGCGGCGATGGCGCGGTCGACGGCGGCCACGGTGACGGCGTCGCCGCCGTCGATCTCGGAGTGGCTGAAGTCGAAGTAGGCGACGCTGTGCAGGTAGTACCAGAGTTCCTGCTGGTTCAGGTTGTTGGCGCTGTCGAAGGAGGGCGCCAGGGTGCTGATCCGGTTGGCGACGGCCTGCACGTGGGCGGGGGTCATCACCTTGGCGAGCTGGGGGTTCCAGGTGAGCAGCAGCGGCCGCAAGCAGGCCTCGTAGGTGTGGCCGCGGTCGGCGAGGAAGTCGGCCAGCGCGCTCGGGCCGAGCGCCGTGAACTCCTCGGGGGTGCAGGCGGCCTGCCGCGCGGCGACGCCGCGGGCGGCGGCCGGCGGAGCGGTGGCCGGTTCGCCGGGCTGGGGGCCGCCGGTGGTCGGCTGGAGCGCAGCGGTGCCGGGGAAGCCCTGCGGGCCGGACCGGACGGCGGCGCCCGGAGCGCCCTGGTGCGCCACCTGGTCGCCGGCGGTCGGCTGCGCGGTGGCGGAGGCCGCCTGGGTGGTGGCTGCCCCAAGGGGGCCGGCGACGGCCTGGGCGCTGTGCAGCAGCGGCACGGCGAGGGCGGTGGCCAGGGCGGCTGAGAGCAGGGTGTTGCGCACGGATGCGGTTGAGGGCACCGGATCTCCTCGATGGGGGTACGTGTGGGGGTGGTGCGGGGGTGCTCGCCGGGGGAGGAGGGAGGCGGCGGGCGCCCCTGATACCGGGACTTGGGGTGGTGCCGGTATCGGGATACGGCGATGTCGACGTGGAGCTGGACCCGTACGGGGCCGCCGCGGAAGCGGATCGGATCGGCGGCCCCGTACGGGGGTTCGGTGGGGCTGCGGGGGAGGGCGTGGGGTCCGTGTCGTGGACCTCACGCCCTGGCGCGGCCGAGGTGGGTGAGATGCGGTCAGGACCGGCCGGGCCGAGAGTCAAGTGCCAGGAGAATCACCGCTGTTGAGGGCAGCGAGGAGATTCCTGGCGACCCGGTCGGGTCACTGGGTGAGGGCGGCGGCCGGGTGGCCGCCCTGCATAACATAGTAATGTGACATGGCACTCGACAAGAGGGTGCAGCCCCGTTATTCATCCGTGTCCGAGCGGATCCCGGCCGTGTCGACCCCCGGCGGGAGGGATGCCGTGGAAGGTCACGGAAGGGTTTCGAAGTGGCGCGGCGTCGCGCGGAGGCCTTGACGCGGTCCGGGGTGCGGCGTTTGCTGTGACCCGCTCGTTTAATTCTGTTTGTATCTGGTCTGTTATGTGTTTTTGAACGTTCAAATCGAAGGAGCGCGACATGGGCGCGATCGCTGGGGCGGCGGAGTACCTCCGGCAGTTCGACGAGCCCGTCGGCTACCTCGACTTCGCGCGCTTCGGGCCGGTGTCGGCCCGGGTGCGCGACGTCCTCGGCCGGGCCGCCACCGCGATCCACGGCCAGGGCTGGGAGGCGCTGGCCGGTCTCGACGCGGCGGGGGAGGAGACGGCCCGGGCCGCCGCGGACCTGCTCGGCTGCGCGGCGCACGAGATCGCCTTCGTCAGCTCGACCTCGCACGGCATGTTCGCGGCGGCCCACGCGCTGCGGGGCCCCGGTACGGTGCTGGTCGGCCGGTCGGACTTCCCCGGCGCGGTCTACCCCTGGCTGCGCGCCGAGGAGAGCGGAGGCCTGACGGTCCGTCTGATCGACGGGCCGGTCACGGCGGACGCCGTCCGGGCCCACCTGGACGACCGGGTGCGGGCGGTCTCGGTCTGCGCGGTGGACGCCGCGACCGGCCACCGGGCGCCGCTGGCCGCCCTCAAGGAGCTGATCGGCCCGCGGCGCGTCCTGGTCGTCGACGCCGTCCAGGCCCTCGGCGCGGTCGGGATCGCCGCCGACGCCGCGGACATCCTCGCCTCCGGCGGCCAGAAGTGGCTGCGCGCGGGGTGGGGGGCGGCGCTCCTCCTGGTGCGCGACCGGGTGGCCGGCCTGCTCCGGCCCGGGCTCGGCGGCTGGTCGGGCGTGGTCGACCCGATCGACCGCGACGACCACCCGCGCCCGGCCCGGCCCGGCGCCGTCGCGCACACGCTCACCAACCCGGACGGCCCGGCCGTCGCCGCGCTCGGCGCGGCACTCGCGCTGGTCCGGGAGACCGGCGTCGAGCCGATCAACGCCCTGATCGGCGAGGCGCTCGACGGCCTGCTCGACGCCGCCCGGTCGGCTGGTGCCGAAACGGCCGGCGGTACGGGCAGCGGGATCGCCCGGTTCCGGCTGCCCGGAGCCGACCCGGCCGCGGTCCATCACGCACTGACCGGCGCCGGGCTCGCCACCACACTGCGCGGCGGCTGGATCCGGCTGTCGCCGCACGCCTCCAGCGGGCCGGAGGCGGCCGCCCGGCTGGCCGGGGCGCTGCACGCCCTACGGGCCTCCTGACCACTCCGGACCCCGGCCCGCCGGGAGCGTCCGCCACCCGGTCGGCCAAATCCCGTCCGGGTGCCCACAGGTGACGCCACCACATTTTCGAGAGGAATGCAATGTCACACCTTTCCCGTCGCGCCCTGCTGCGCGCCTCCGGAGCCGGCCTGCTCGGCCTGACGGCACTCCCCGCGCTCTCCGCCTGCTCCGGCTCCGGCTCGGCCCCGGGCGGGGACGCGGCCACCGGCACCGTCACCGTCTGGTCCTGGACCTCGGCGGCCGAGGCGTTGCGCGCCGTCGTCCCGGCCTTCGAGAAGGACAACCCGGGCATCAAGGTCGACGTCCAGGACATCGGCGAGCCGGCGATCTGGGACAAGATCACCGTCGGTCTGGCGGCCGGCGGCCAGGGCCTCGGCGACGTGCTCCACATCGGCTGCGACTACCTGCCGGGCTACCTGGAGAAGTTCCCCGGCGGCCTGGCCGACCTCTCGGCCCTCGGCGCCGACGCGCACAAGGAAGCGTTCGCCCAGGGGCTCTGGCCGGTGGTCAGCGGCAAGGACGGGCACGCCTACGCACTGCCGTGGGAGGTCAACCCGTTCGGCTTCTTCTACCGCAAGGACCTGTTCGACAAGGCCGGCCTCGACCCGGAGTCCTTCCGGACCTGGGACGACGTGATCGCCGCCGCCGGCCCCTTCAAGGCGGCCAACCCGGGTGTCGCCCTGATCGGCCTCAACAAGCCGGGCACCCCCGACGCCGACCCCAACTTCCTGCAGGCGCTGATGCAGCTCCAGGGCGCGTTCTACTTCGACCTCAAGGGTGCCATCACCATGGGCTCCCCCGAGGCGGTCCGGGCCCTGACCGTCATCAGGAGCCTCGACCAGGCCGGGCTGGTCGCGGACTCCTCCGGCGACCACGGCTGGTCCAACCTGGTGAAGGCGGGAAAGGTCGCCGCCGCCCCGCTGGCAGCCTGGGCCGCGCACTACCTGGAGACCAAGTTCCCGGACCAGAGCGGCAACTGGCGCCTCGCCCGGCCCGCGGCCGTCACCGCCGGCGGCAAGCGCGCCGCCATCGTGAACTCCACCCACCTCGCCGTCTCGGCCACCAGCCCCCGCCGCGTCGCCGCCTGGAAGTTCGTCGAGTACGCCCTGACCAGGCCCGCCTCGGTGAACGCCATGTTCACCGCCGGCGGCGTCTTCCCCGCCCTGACGGCGGCCCACACGGACCCGATGTACGCCGCGCCCAGCGCCTTCTACGGCGGCCAGCCCGTCCTGAAGACCTTCGCCGACCTGCTCGCCGAGGGCGCGGACGCCACCAACTACTCCGGCGACTACGCCCGCGCGCTCAAGCTCGCCGGCGACGCGCAGGTGAAGGTCTTCCTCAAGGGCGCCGACCCGGCGGCCGTCCTCAAGGACGCCGCCAAGCAACTCGCCCAGCAGACCGGGCGCACGATCGCATGACCGCCACCGCCCGACCCGCCGCCCCGGCCCCGGCCGTGGCGGCGGCGCCCCGCCGCCGGGCGGCCGTGCTCCGCCGCCGGGCCCTGCCCTACCTGCTGCTCGCCCCGGCCCTGATCACCTTCACGGTGTTCAAGGCCTACCCGATCATCTCCTCCCTGCTGCTCTCGCTGACCACCGGCTCCGGCGCCGCCACCCACAACGCCGGCCTCGCCAACTACCGCCGGCTGCTGAACGATCCGCTGTTCTGGACGGCCTTGCGCAACACCGGCGAGATCCTCGTCGTGCAGGTCCCGCTGATGCTCCTGCTGGCCCTCGGCCTGGCCGTCGGCATCAACTCGGCCGTCGTCCGCTGGCGCGCCGTCTGGCGGCTCGGCGTCTTCATGCCGGCCGTCACCGGGCTGGTCGCCACCGGTGTGATGTTCGCCTTCCTGCTGAACACCGACCACGGCGCGGTGAACTGGCTCCTCGACGCCGTCGGCCTGCCCACGGTGGACTGGCTCGGCAGCCCGTTCTGGTCGCGGATGTCCGTCGTCCTCGTCCTGACCTGGCACTACACCGGCTACAACGCCGTCATCTACCTGGCCGGCCTGCAGGGCATCCCCAAGGAGCTCTACGAGGCCGCGATGATGGACGGCGCCGGACCGCTGCGCCGCTTCCGGTCGATCACCGTGCCGGCCCTGCGCCCCGTCCTGCTCTTCACGGTGGTGCTCTCGACCATCGGCACGCTGCAACTCTTCGACGAGCCCTACGTGCTGACCCACGGCGGACCGGACAACGCCACCCTGACCGTCTCGATGTACCTGTACGTCAACGGTTTCCGCTACTTCGACTTCGGCTACGCCTCCGCCATCGCCTACGCGCTCACGCTGCTCGTATCGGTGCTCGGAGCAGTCCAGACGCGCCTGATGGGAGAGCGCGAATGAGCACCAGGTCCGCGCGGCCGCGCGGTTGGCCCCTGACCCTCGTCCTGGCCGGTGTCGCCGGGCTCTCGGTCGGCCCGTTTTACTGGCTGGTGGTGTCCGCCACCCAGAAGGACGGCGACATCTTCGACTGGCCGCCCAGACTGCTGCCCGGCGGCAGCCTCGGCGACAACCTCGACCACCTCCAGGCCAAGATCGGCCTGCTCCGCGTGGTCGGCAACTCGCTGCTCGTGGCCGGGCTGCAGACGGCGGGGGCACTGGTCGTCGCGCTGCTGGCCGGCTACGCCTTCGCCAAGTTCCGGTTCCGGGGCCGTACCGTGCTGTTCGCCCTGCTGCTGTCGACCCTGGTCGTGCCGGAGCAGGTGATGCTGGTGCCGCTGTTCAAGATGATGATGTCCTTCGGCCTGCTCGACAGCTACCAGGCCATGGTCCTGCCGGGCCTCTGTGTGCCGTTCGCGATCTTCCTGATGCGGCAGGCGCTGAGCGGGATGCCGGACGAACTCCTGGACGCCGCGCGGGTCGACGGCGCGGGGGAGTTCCGGGTGCTGTGGAGCGTGGTCGTCCCGGTCATGCGCCCGGTGCTGGCCGCCCTGTCGATCTTCCTCTTCCTGGGCTCGTGGAACCAGTTCGTCTGGCCGCTGATCGCGCTGCGCAGCCCCGAGATGCACACCCTGCCGGTGGCCCTCGCCACGCTCCACGGCAACGAGAGCAACACCGACTACGGCGCGATCCTCGCCGGGACCGCGCTGTCCACCCTGCCGATGATGGTCCTCTTCCTGGTCCTCCAGCGGCAGTTCATCTCCGGCCTGCTGGCCGGCGCCACGAAAGGCTGACCATGGAGGAAACCGTGGAGGAGACCGTGGAAGAGATCTGGGAGCCGCACGCCCCCACCGCGTCCGGCCGTCCCCGGCCGCTGACCGTCGAGGGCCTGGACCTCCTGGTCACCGGCACCGCGACGGCGCGCACGACGGACGAGGGGGTCGTGGAGGTCACCGCGGACGGCGAGGGCGAGGTACGGATCGAGTGGCGCCTCCCGTGCGTCGACGCGACCGCCTTCTGGACCCCCGACCCCAAGGGCACCGGCTGGCTGCCGGCCGCCTGGAGCGCCCCCCGCCGGGTGACCCTGGCGCGCGGCGCCCCGGTCGCCGCCCTGGTCGGCACCGGCGACATCGCGATCTGCGCCTTCGCCGCCGACCGCCCCGACGTCCTGGCCGGGGCCGGAGTCCTGGAGGAGACCGGCGAGTTCCGCTTCTGGGTGCAGGCGACCGGGCGGCTGACCGTCCGGATCGACACCTCCCGCCGGCACTTCGCCCGCTGCCTGGCCGCCATCGCCGGCTGGTGGTGGGCCGACCGCGAGGCGTCCGTCCCCGAGGCCGCCCGGCTGCCCGCCTACTCGACCTGGTACTCGCTGCACCAGGACATCAGCCCCGAGGCGGTGGAGACCCAGGCCGCGCTCGGCAAGGAGCTCGGGCTGGACAGCATCATCGTCGACGACGGCTGGATGACCGCCGACCGCACCCGGGGCTACGGCCACTGCGGCGACTGGGAACCGGTCTCGCTGCCCGACACCGCCGCCCACGTCCGGCGCGTCCACGACCTCGGGGTGCGGTACCTGCTCTGGTACGCCCTGCCGTTCATCGGCAGGGACAGTGCCGCCTGGGAGCGGCTCGGCCGGTACGCGCTCGCCGACGCCGCCCACATGGGCGCGATCGTCGCCGACCCGCGTTACCCGGTGGTGCGCGAGCACCTCACCGAGCGGCTCGCCCGGGCCGTGGAGGAGTGGGGGATGGACGGGCTGAAGATCGACTTCGTGGACTGGTTCGGCGTCGAGAACCCACCAGCCGCCGGCCCGGAGGCGGACTGCGGGACGGTCGCCGAAGGCCTCGAACTGCTCCTCGCCGAGATCCGCCGGCGGATCACCGCCGTCCGGCCGCAGGCCATGATCGAGTTCCGGCAGCCGTACGTCAGCCCCGGCCTCTGGCCCTACGTCACGATGATCCGGGCCACCGACTGCCCGCTCAGCCCGGCCGAGAACCGGCAGCGCACCATCGACACCCGGCTGGTGGCCGGCCCGATCGCGGTCCACGCCGACATGCTCATGTGGCACCCGGCCGAACCCCCCGAGCAGATCGCCTGCCACCTCATCAACGTGCTGTTCTCCGTGCCGCAGATCTCGGTGGACCTGGCGGTCCAGACCCCGGAGCAGCGGGAGACGATCGCCTTCTGGCTCGGCGTCTTCCGCGAGCACCTGGGGACGCTGCAACTCGGCGAACTGCGCCCGGCCCGGCCCGACCTGGGCTACCCCCTGGTGACCGCCGTCGGCGGCGACACCGTGGCGGTCGCGCGCTACGCCCCGTGGCCCGTCCGGATCGGCTCGGATCCGTGGCGCACCCTCCTGGTCGCGAACGCGGACGCGGACCCGGAGGTCCGACTGGTCGGCGGCGGGGGACTGGCGGAGGCCGTCGTCCACGACGCTCGCGGACGGCAGGTCCGGCAGGGCACCATCGACCTGGCCGGCGGTGCGGTCGTCCCCGTGCCGCGCGGGGGGCTGCTGACCCTGCGCCGGGCGGAGCCGGGCCGAGGGTGAGGCCGCCGTCCACCGGTCACCACTGATGAGCCCGATCCAGCCAGCGGAGAGCAGATGAGCCAGGGACCACGTCGGCCGCGGGGCGGCGCCACCACCATCGAGGACGTCGCCCGCGCGGTCGGCGTGTCCCGGCAGACCGTCTCCAACGCCCTCAACGCGCCGCACCGGGTCCGCCCGGACACCCTGGAGCGGGTGACCGCGGCGATCGAGCGGCTCGGCTACCGGCCGGACCAGTCGGCCCGGTCGCTGCGCACCGGCGCCCGGCGCACCCTCGGCTACCTCGCGCCGACGGACGACCCGTTCGACCCCAATCCGCTGATGGCGGGTTTTCTGGAGGCCCTGGTCGACGCGGCCGGGGCCGAGGGGTACCGGGTGCTGCTCTTCCGGCCGCCGCCCGGTACGGCGGACCCGCGGCCGACGATCGACGAGGTGGTCGCCGCCCGGCAGGTGGACGGGCTCGTCCTGGCGGACGTGCTCCACGACGACCCGCGGGTCGGCCACGTCGCCGCGGCGGGGATCCCGTTCGCGGCCTTCGGCCGGATCGGCGAGGGCGGTCCGCGGCACTGGGTCGACATCGAAAACGGGGCGGCGATGGCGGAGGTCGTCCGGCACCTGGCGGAGCGCGGCCACCGGCGGATCGGCTTCGCCGGGCCCCCGGCGGGCCTGCCCTGGATGGCGGCGCGGCGGGAGGGCTTCCGGGCGGAGGCGGTCCGGCAGGGGCTGGAGGTCTCCGAGCCGGTGGCGCCGGCGGCCGTCGGGGAGATCAGGGCGCTGCTGCGGGGGCCGGACCGGCCGACGGCGGTCGCGGCCGGCAGCGACCTGCTGGCGCTGGACGTCTACGAGGCGATCCGGGCCGAAGGCCTGGTCGTCGGCCGTGATGTCGCGGTGGTCGGGTTCTACGACACCCCGATCTGCCGGCACCTGCATCCCGCGCTGACGTCCGTCCGGCTGCCGCTGCGGGCCATCGCCTCGGCGCTGGTCCGGCTGCTGCTGGCCCAGCTCCGCGGCGAACCGCAGCCGGAGGCCGGGCTGTTGCTGCCGACCGAGCTCGTCGTGCGCGACAGCTCCCGGTGACCGGCCGGCCGAGCCGGCGGTGCCGCCCGGCCCTGCGGCCGGTGGGCCGGGCGAGGTCAGGACGCGGGGACGACGATCAGCTCGCCGACGAGGCGGGCGGCGGCCTCGCGGTCCTCGTCGGGCAGGGCGTCGTCGGTGACCAGGACGTCGATCTGGTCCAGCGTGGCGAACGAGGCGAGGCCGACGGCGTTCCACTTGGTGTGGTCGGCGGCGACCACGACCCGGCGGGCCGACTGGAGGAAGGTGCGGTTGGTCTCCGCCTCGGCGAGGTTCGGCGTGGTCAGTCCCGTGGCCGGCGAGAGGCCGTGGCAGCCGAGGATGAGCACATTGACGTGCAGGGACCGGATGGCCTGGTCCGCCACCGGGCCGACCAGGCCGTCCGACGGGGTGCGGACGCCGCCGGTGCGGATGACCGTGGCGGAGGGCGGGGTGCCGTCCTCCGCGGGCTGTTCGAGCACGTCGGCGATCCGCAGCGAGTTGGTGACGACGGTCAGGCCCTCGACCGCGCGCAGGTGGCGGGCCACCGCGTGGGTGGTGGTGCCGGCCGCCAGGCCGACCGCAGAGCCGGGCGGCACCAGCCCGGCGGCGGCCCGCGCGATCGCCTCCTTGGCGGGCAGCTGCCAGGACGCCTTCGTCTCGAACCCCGGCTCGCCGCTGAGCGGGGCGTCCACCTTCACGGCGCCGCCGTGGACCTTGTGGATCAGACCCCGGCGGGCGAGCGCGTCCAGATCCCGGCGGACGGTCATGTCGGAGACGCCGAGGTCCCGGACGAGTTCGGTGACCCGGACGCCGCCCTGCGCGCGGACCAGGTCGAGGATCTGGACGCGCCGCTGTCCGGCGAGCGGTTGGGCACTGTCGCGCATCGGGCGGCCTCCTGGCGGCGCGGTGATCGGTGAAGAGTGATCGATGAAGGTGGTCAACGCCATGATGGCAGGTCGTGGCGGGGCGCGCCCACCAATTCTGTTGCGTTTTGTTGGATGTTGTTTGATTATGATGTTGCCTGGCCGGGCCCACCGGCCGGCCGCCGGAACGCCTTCGGGAGGAAGACATGGCCAGGACCGTGACCGAGCCGACGGCGCCGCCGTCGGCGGCGGGGACGGAGAGGACGGTGACCAGGCTGGCGGACGGCCGGGAACTCGTCTACTTCCACACCGGGGCCGCCCCCCGCCCGGCCACCGACCGGCGCCCGCTGGAACCCGCGGCCGACCGCCCCGAGGTGCGCCTCGACCCGGCCACCGGCGACTGGGTCACCATCGCCGCGCACCGCCAGGTCCGCACCTACCGGCCGCCGGCCGACGAATGCCCGCTCTGCCCGTCCCGGGACGGGCGGCTCAGCGAGATCCCCGCCGGGGACTACCAGGTCGCCGTCTTCGAGAACCGCTTCCCCTCGCTCGCCGGAGCGCCCGGCGCGCCGTCCGCCGATGCCACCGATCCCGCCGAGGGCGGGCTGCACACCGCCCGGCCCGGCTCCGGCCGGTGCGAGGTGGTCTGCTTCACCGCCGACCACGGAGCCTCCTTCGCCGACCTCGACGAGGCCGGCGCGCGGCTGGTGCTGGACGCCTGGACCGACCGCACCGCCGAACTCTCCGCCCGGCCCGGCGTCGCGCAGGTGTACTGCTTCGAGAACCGCGGCACCGAGATCGGCGTCACCCTCGCCCACCCGCACGGCCAGATCTACGCGCTGCCCTTCACCACCCCCCGCACCGCCCGGATGGCCGGACAGGCCGGCCGCCACCGCGCCGCCACCGGCCGCAACCTCTTCGAGGACCTGCTCGCCGCCGAACGCGCCACCCCCGAACGGCTGGTGCTCACCGGAACGCACTGGACGGCCTTCGTCCCGTTCGCCGCCCGCTGGCCCTACGAGGTCCACCTCTACCCCCACCGCCGCGTCCCGGACCTCACCCGCCTCACCGAGGACGAACGCGCCGAGTTCCCCGGGCTCTACCTCGAACTGCTGCGCCGCTTCGACCGGCTCTTCGGCACCCCGGAGGCCCCCGTGCGCACGCCCTACATCTCCGCCTGGCACCAGGCGCCGCGCGAGGGCGGCGCCGAACTCGCCCTGCACCTGGAGCTGTTCACCATCCGGCGGGCCGCCGACAAGCTCAAGTACCTGGCCGGGGTCGAGTCCGGCATGGACGCCTTCGTCAACGACATCGCCCCGGAGGCGGCCGCCCGGCGGCTGCGGGAGGTCGCCTCGTGACCGGGCCCGCGAGCAGCGCCACCACCCCGTCCCTCCACCCGGGAGAGCAGACACCATGACCACCTTCCACGAGCTCTTCGGCCACGCCCCGACCGGGGAGTGGGCGGCACCGGGCCGGGTGAACCTGATCGGTGAACACACCGACTACAACCTCGGGTTCGTCCTGCCGATCGCCCTGCCGCAGACCGTCCGCGCCCGGGCCCGCCGACGCGACGACGGTCGGCTGCGGCTCTACAGCGCCCAGGGCGACGGCCGGGTCGCCGAGCTGGCCGTCGCCGACCTCGCCCCCGGCACGGTGGCGGGCTGGGCGGGCTATCCCGCCGCCGTGGTCTGGGCCCTGCGGCAGGCCGGCCACCCGGTCGGCGGCGCCGACCTGCTCCTCGACAGCGACGTGCCGACCGGCGCGGGCCTCTCCTCCTCCGCCGCGCTGGAGTGCGCGGTCGCCTCCGCCTACAACGACCTGTACGGCCTCGGCCTCGCCGCCCAGGACCTCGCGGTCGTCGCACAGCAGGCCGAGAACCGGTTCGTCGGCGTGCCCTGCGGCGTGATGGACCAGATGGCGTCGATGTGCGGCCGCGCGGGAACCGCGCTCCACCTGGACGCCCGCGACCTGTCCATCCGGCACGTGCCGTTCGACCTGGCGAGCGCGGGCCTGCGGCTGCTGGTCATCGACACCCGGACCAGGCACGACCTCGCCGACGGTGCGTACGCGGCGCTGCGCGCCGGCTGCGAGCGGGCCGCGGCGCTGCTCGACCTGCCCGCCCTGCGCGACGTTCCGCCGTCCGGCCTCGATCCCGCGCTCGGCCGGCTGCCCGCCGAACTGCGGCCGCTGGTACGGCACGTGGTGACCGAGAACGAGCGGGTGCGCCGGGCCGTCGCCCTGCTCGACGCCGGTGACCCGGCCGGGCTCGGGCCGGTCCTCACCGCCGGGCACGCCTCGCTGCGCGACGACTACCGGGTCTCCTGCCCGGAGACGGACCTGGCGGTCGAGGCCGCCCTGTCCGCCGGGGCGCTCGGCGCCCGGATGACCGGCGGCGGCTTCGGCGGCTCGGTGATCGCCCTGGTGGCCGTGGGCGCCGCCGACGAGACGGCGGCCGCGGTGGCGGCGGCCTTCCGGCGGGCCGGGTACCCCGAGCCGGGCCTCGTCCACGCGATCGCGTCCGCCGGGGCCCGTCGGGTGTCCTGACGGACCCCGGCAGGGGGGCGGCCGGTCCGCGTGTTCCGTCCCCGCCCCGCTGACCGGGCGTCACGACTCCAGGACGGAGAGCGGTTCGGGGAGCGCGCTCTCGGCGCACGGGATGACGGTCCTGATGATCTCCATGGTCCGCTCGGTGAGGTCGGCCCGGTTGCCGAGCACCCAGGAGATGTGCTGGGCGCCGAAGAAGGCGGAGACCAGCACCTTGGCGAGGACGGCGGGCGTGGTCGAGCGGGCGAGCTCGCCGCGCTCGGCCCCGTGCTCCAGCCAGGAGCAGATCAGCGCGGTGTAACCCTGGTAGGGCAGCGGGAGTTCGGCCTCGATCGCCGCCCGCTCGATCTGCAGCCGGGCGCCGGCCTGCATCACGGTGTCGTCGCGCAGGGCCGCCGCCGTGCGCAGCAGCAGTTCGGCGACGGAGGCGATCGGCGGCCGGCCGAGCTGCTCCACCCGGCCCGCGATGGCCGCGATGCGGCGGTAGAACTCGTCGGCGATGCTGAGGGCGAGGGCTTCCTTGTTGGCGTAGTGGAAGTACACCGCGCCCTTCGTCATCCCGGACAGCTGGGCGACGTCGAGGATGGTGACGGCGGGGAAGCCGTTCTCGGCGAAGGCCTGGGCGGCGGCGTGCAGGATCCGCTCCTGGGTGCGGACGGCCCGTTCCTGTTTGAGTTCCTTGCCCCGGGCCGTCTGCGGCGGGGTGGTGGTGGGCCCGGGGAGGCGTTGTCCCTGCGGCGCTCTCATGATCGGCCTCTCTCGGACGCGGTGGACGGGGGTGCGGCGGACGCTGGTGCCACACGACGTAACAGTGAACGGCCGGCCCTTGAAACAAACCTTCGTAAAGGTAGATTTGAGAGCGCTGGCGGGCCGGGCCCGTAAGGGCTCGCCCACGACCTCTGGGGGGAGAACATGCGGCAATACCATGTGCGACGTGCGGTCCGGAGAACGGTGACGCGGCGGGTGACCCGGCGGCCGGGACCGTGACGGCCGCCCCGGTCCTGGCCGGCCCCACCCCGCCAGGAGCCCGACTGACGTTCGACCGGACGATACCCCGGCACCTCGTCCACCGTGCGGCCGTCGCCGAGGTGTTCGTGACGGACGCGGTCGCGCTCGGCGGCGACCGCTTCCTGGTCGGCGCGCAGTGGCCGAGGGACCACGCGCTCTACCACCCGGACCCGCAGGGGGTGAGTGATCCGCTGCTCTTCGCGGAGACCATCCGTCAGGCGCTGGTCTGTCTCGCGCACTGGCACTACGGAGTGCCGCTGACCCACCGGTTCGTGGGCAGCGACATGGACTTCGAGATCACCGACCCCGGGGCGCTGCGGGTCGGCACGGAGCCGCTGCGGGCCGAACTCCTGGCGCGGTGGCACTGGGTGGACAACCGGCCGCCGCGACGGTTCGGGATGCGGCTGGAGGTGGTGCTCAGCATCGCGGGCCGCGAGTGCGGCCGTGGCGGTCTGCGGGTCGTCGCCCTCGACGAGCGGACCTACCGGGTGCTGCGCGGGCGCCGCTCCGAGGCCGGTCCCGGCCCGGCCGGGCCGGTTGCCGGGGGGACCGTCGCGCCGGAGGCGGCGCGCCGGAGGGTCCGGCCGTGGCGGGTGGGCAGGCTGCGGGGCAAGGACAGTGTGCTCGTCCCGGGCCCGTCGCCGCGCGAGTGGCGGATGCTGGTCGACCTCGACCACGCCATCCTCTTCGACCACCCCACCGACCATGTGCCGCTGATGGCCCTGCTGGAGGGCGTCCGGCAGTTGGGGCACCTGCTGGTCCACGACCCCACGGCGGGACCGCCCGTCGTCGGCCCGCGGGCCCTTGGCCCGCAGGTCCTCCTCGCCCTGACGACACGCTGCCTGGCCTTCGCGGAGCTGGACGAGCCCCTTCTCCTCGCGGTGCGGGGCGGGGTGACGAGGGCGTCCGGCCGGGGGCGGCTGGCGATCGACGTGCTCCAGGGAAACACGGTGCTCATGACATCGGAGACGGACTGGGGCGGGGCCGGTCCGGGTGATGCGATGGCGAACCATGGACTCCGACCTCCCTTTTTCGTGACCGCCGACAGGCACCCTTAGAAATACCGTCGGGAAGGAATGGGAGCAACGGGATCATCCTTTCCTTGAAGATCCCTTTACCGTGAGCCGGGGTGCCGGCCGCACTTCGGGGCGTTCCCGGGTGGGGGCCGGCCGCCGGTCCGGTTCGGCGGCCGGTGGCCGGAGTGACAACTGACTGCTCGTCATAATTCCTTGCAGGTAGCGGAAGTGTGTCCATCAGTGCGCGCCGGTCCGGCCGGGACCGGCGGTCGGGCGGTGGCGTGGCCCGGCCCGCACGGCCGCACCACCGGCCGTGCGGGCCCGGTGAATCGTCCTTCACCAAACCTTCCATCGTCGTTCTCCTCCCGCGGCGCCGGCCGTCGCCCCGTCGAACCGCGCGTCCCTCGTTCCGCGTCCACTCTCCCGCCCGCGCCCCCCGCTCCGTACCGGAGGAACCGCATGGCCGTCCCAGAGCCCACCCGGCTGGTGTTCAGCGACGTCGACGAGACGCTGCTCACCCGCAAGAGCCTGTTCGACTTCCTGGACTACTACTTCACCCGCCGCTACGGTGCCGCCGGTGCGCGGCACGTCGACCAGACGCGCCGCTGCCTGACGGCCCTGGCGGCGGCCGGCGCCCCGCGGGAGCGCGGAAACCTGGCCTACTACCGGGCGTGGGAGGGTCAGCACGAAGCCTCGGTCGCCGAGTCGGCGCGGCGCTGGTTCGTCGCGGCCAGCGCCGAGAAGGGCTTCTACCGGGCGCGGACCCGCGCCGAACTGCGGCGGCACCAGGCCGAGGGCGGCCTCCTGGTGCTGGTGTCGGGCGGGTTCCCGGCCCTCCTGGAGCCCGTCGCCGCGGACATCGGCGCACGGCACCTGGTGTGCACCAATCCCGAGGTCCGCGAAGGCCGTTACACCGGCGGGGTGGTCGGTGACCCGGTCATCGGCGCGGGCAAGGGGGCCGCCGTGCGCCACCTCATCGGCGCCTACCCGCACCTCGGGCCGCAGGAGTGCTACGGCTACGGCGACCACGTCTCCGACCTGCCGATGCTGGCCGAGGTCGGCCACCCGGTGGTGGTGGGCGCGGACCCGGCCCTGCTGGCCGCGCTGCCCGGTGCGCGGGTCCTGCCGGACTGACGCCCGCGGCCGGTCAGGCCGCGGGCGGCAGGACGAGCCGCCAGATCTCCTGGACCTGTGCGGGGAAGGTGTCCAGCCGGCACGCGGAGGTGGCGGTGTAGTAGGTGCCGAAGACGGAGGCGATCACGAACCCGCTGAGCGCCGAGGGTTCGTGACCGTCCTCCAGTTCGCCGAGCCGCTGGGCATCCCGGACCAGACGGGTCATCACCAGGGACAGGTCCGTGATCACGTCAGGGGTCTGGCTGCGGGACTGGGCCTCCTCGACGACCAGGTGGAGCCCGGCCCGGAAGCGCAGACAGGTGTGGAGCAGACCGACGAGGCCGAAGGTGATCTGACGCAGCACCCCGAGCGGGTGCCGGTCGGATTCCTCGACCTGGTCGAGGACGCCGCGCCAGGCATGGTCGAAGGGGGCGGTGAGCGCCGCGGCGAGTTTCTCCTTCGAGGAGAAGTGCGCGTACAGCGCGCCTTTGGTCATTCCCGTCCGGACCGCTATGCGTTGCAGGTTCGCTCCGGCGTACCCGTGCCGGACGAACTCGTCGGCAGAGGCGTCGAGGAGCAGCTCATGCGTCCTCCACGCCCGTTCCTGCTTGATCACGATGCCTCTCAGCCGTTGTCGGCGAACGTGGCCGGCGAAACGCCGGAACCGTCTTCTGTGAATCTTTTACCGCGGGCGGGTCCGGCAACAAGGGCGGTGCGGCGGGCGGTGGACGATTGAGCCATCTTCGGCCGGTCGCCGGAGCGGTGTGCGGCGGCCGTGCGCGGTCGCGGGCGCCGTGTGCGCGGGCGTGTGCGCAGGTCGGGGCGGGAGGTTGCAAAGTCGTCGACCGCTCCGTCAAAACTGACGTTCGAGAAGGTATTTTTGTCTGCGGTCGATCGCGCAGACGCATCATCGGTGCACCATACAAGGGGGAGTGAACGTCACATGCGGTCAGACGACATTCAGGACGTGGCGCCGGCCGGAAGACCCCTCCTACAGACGTTCATGGAGGAGGTCTTCGACTCGCTGCACCGTGCCGATCAGCGTCGCTGGGCCCGGGCGTACCTGGGCGGGCTGCTCAGCGTCCCCGGCAAGAAGACGCTGCAGCAGCTGGCGCGGACGGTCGCGCCGACCTCGGCCGCCGTCCACGGGCTGCAGCAGTTCATCAACGCCAGCCCGTGGGACTGGGGGCCGGTGCGCCAGGCACTGGCCCGGACGGTGGCCGAGAGCGCGGTGCCGCGCGCCTGGAGCGTGGCGGAACTGACCATCCCCAAACGCGGCGACCACTCGGTGGGGGTCCACCGGCGCTTCGACGCGGCATCCGGACGAACCGTCAACTGCCAGCAGGCGAGCGGCTCCTTCCTGGTCACGGACACCCACTGCGTCTCGGTGGACTGGCGGCTGCTGCTCTGCGAGGCCTGGTGCGAGGACGAGCGGCGCCGCCGGCGGGCCCGGATCCCGGACGGGGTCGCGGCCCGGCCCTCCTGGACCCACGTCCTGGACTTCGCGACCGCGGTCGCCGCCCACCCCCGGCTGGCCTCCGTGCCCTGGGTGCTGGACCTGCGGCACGAGCCCGACATCGCACCGGTGGCCGCCGGACTCGCCCAGCTGGGCATGGACTTCGTCTGCGAGGTGGGCCCCGGGCAGCCGGTGCGGCCCCCCGCCCGCACACCGTCCCCGCCGGTGGGGATCGGGGCGCTGATGGCGCGCAGCCAGACCCGCCAGCCGCATCTGGTGGTCCGTCAGTTGCCGTCCGGCCGGCCCGAACCGTTCACCGTCCACTCGGGGCTGGTCCGGCTGCCCCGGACGGAGGCCTCCGGCGCCGCGCCCCGGCGCACCTACCGGGTGCTGGTCAGGCCCGCCCCGAGCGGGCAGCACCCCGCCCGGTACTGGATCACCAGCCTGACCGAACGCCGGGTGGAGGACGTGCTGGCGCTCGCCCGGGCCGTCCCGGCGGCCGAGCGCGCCATGGCCGACCTGGCGGAGAACTTCGGGGTCCTGGACTTCGAGGGCCGCTCCTACCCGGGCTGGCACCACCACATGACGATGGCCTCGGCGGCCGCCGCCTACAGCCGGCTGCACACCGGCCCCGCCGGCGCGCGGGCCCCGCTCACCGCCCGGGTGCCCGCGCACCGGGCGGCCGGGCCGGAGCGCCGCTCCGCCTGACCGCCGGCCGGGCTCCGCGGGCGCCGGCCGGGGCCCGCGGAGCCCTGCGACTTCCGGAGGTCGCGCTTGTCCGGAGGCGGCCGCGCGCCCGAGAATGGAACCGGCGCGGGAATCCCCGGAGCCGTTTTCCGGAAAGGCCGCGGAAATCGCGGGCCGCCCCGCCGCAATTCCCTGTTCCGTTCGGTGACACCGGTACGCCTTGGCGCTGCCGGTCCGCTGTGCCTGCATTGTGCCTGCGTTATGCCGGGTCGCATACCGGTAATCGCCGAAATCAAGCGAAGGATCGAGGATGACTGTCGCGAATTCAGCTCCGGCCGAGGGGCGACTGCTCCGGGCCGGTTATTCGGACGAGACCCGGGAATGGCTGGCGCGGGTGGAGAAGATCGCCCCGCTGGTCGAGGAGAACCGCGAGCGCGGCGACCGGGAGCGGGTCACCCCGCGCCCGGTCTTCGAGGCGCTGCGCGACGCCGGGATCCCGCGGATGTGGGTGTCACGGCAGCTCGGCGGCGGGCAGGTGAGCATCGAGACGGGTTCGGCGGTGATCCAGGCCCTGGCGCAGCTGGACCCGTCCGTCGCCTGGCAGATGGGCGTCCAGGGTGCCATCGGCCGGCTCTCGGACTACCTCCCCGAGCCCACCGCGCGCCGCCTGTTCGAGGAGCACACCGGTTTGGTGGTCGGCGGCGTCAACCCGTCCGGATTCGCCGAGGCCACCGACGGCGGCTTCACCCTCAACGGCGAATGGGCGTTCGCCAGCGGGTCCGCCCACGCCGACTGGCTGGTCTGCGCGGCCTGGGTGACCGAGGGCGGGGAGGTGCGCCGCACCGAGGCCGGCCCGGAGCTGCGCCAGCTCTTCGTCCGCGCCTCGGACGTCGAGATCCGCGACACCTGGCACACGGTCGGCCTGCGCGCGACCGGCAGCAACCACTACCGGGTGGAGAACGTGCGCGTGCCGGTGGAGTACACCGTCGCGGGCGCGGAGATGTACCGCCCGCCGGCGCCGAGGGCGTCCCGGGCCTACGACATCAGCTACTACGACTTCGGCCCGTTCACCTCGGCCTCGACGGCCCTGGGGATCGCGCAGAACGCCGTCGACTCCTTCAAGGAGCTCGCCGCGGGCAAGACCAGGACGGCCGGCAGCAGCACCCTCGCGCAGAGCCACGTCGTCCAGGAGAAGCTGGCCCGGGCGGAGTTCCAGGTGTACGCGGCGCGGGTCCTGCTGCTCGACACCGCCCGCCGGGTCCAGGAGTTCGGCCCGACCGGCGGCGACCCGCTGAGCGCCGTGGCCCGGCTCACCGCCGCCACCGTCGCCGAGCAGGCGGTGGCGGCCGTGGACGCCGCGTACGACCTCGCCGGGGCCACCTCGGTCTACGAGACCAGCCGGCTCGAACGCTGCTTCCGCGACGTCCACTCGGCCGTCAAGCACATCACGCTCTCGCCGACCCACTTCGAGATGGCCGGCCAGTACCTGCTCGGCGGCGGTCTCCAGATGCGGCGGTAGCACCGCGCCACCGTCCTGCCCGTGTCACCGTCCTGTTCGTGTCACCGCACCGCCGCTTCGCCGTTCCGCCGCGCCACCGCACCGCCCGTGTCACCGCTCCCACCCTCCGCCTTCGGACAACTGAGATGAGGAAACAGGCATGGAGACGATGAAGGCCGTACAGCTTCTGGCCCCGCGCAAACCGGTACTGGCCGAACTGCCCATCCCGAAGACGCCCGCCGACGGGCTGCTCATGAAGACCCGCTGCGTGTCGATCTGCTCCACCGACATCTCCTTCTTCGAGGGCCATCTCTTCCCCTCCGAGTACCCGGTGATCCTCGGTCACGAGTACCTGGGCGAGGTCATCGACATCGGCCCCGAATTCGACCAGCACGGCGCCGACATCGCCGTCGGCGACCGCGTCGTCTACTGGGGCCAGACCGACTTCGGCGGGTTCGCCGAGTACCGCACCGTGCGGCCGATCTTCTCCGGGCAGGTGAAGGAGGACGTCTTCGCCGCCGACCGCAACTTCCACGACGACCACCGGGCCGCGGCGGTGAAGATCCCGCAGGAACTGAGCGACCTGGAGGCGTCGTTCATCGAGCCGGTCACGGGCGCGCTGCGCTCGGTGCTCTCCAACCCGCCGCAGGTCGGTGACCGGGTCCTGATCCTGGGCACCGGCCCGATCGGTGTGATCGCGGGGAGCATCATCCGCCGGCTGCTGGCCCCCAACTCGGTCGTCTCGGTGGACGCCAACCCGGCCCGCAACGATTTCGCCGAGCAGCAGTTCTCCCAGCGCTCCTACCTGCCGGGCGAGTTGATCGAGACCGTCGAGGACGGCGCCTTCGACTACGTCTTCGACGCGCTGCCCACGGTCAAGGTCTCCGACGAGACCAAGGACCCGCGCCGGGTGGCGATGCGCAAGCTCCGGGCCGGCGGCCAGTACGTGCTGTACGGGGCCTCGCAGGAGATGCAGAAGTTCGACACCTGGCTGATGCTCGCCAAGGGCATCACCATCCGGTCCGCGCCCTTCGACGTGACCAGCTTCCCGATGCACAAGAGCGCCAATGTGATCGCCTCGGCCATGCAGATGCTGCTGTCGGGCGTGGTGAACGGCAAGGCCCTGCTCTCCACCGTGCACAAGTTCAGCGACTACGACGGTCTGGTGGACATCTTCGAGAACTACCGGAGCACGACCGATCTCAAGACGATCGTCGACTTCCGCTAGGACTTCTCCGAGGCAGCCACCCCCGCCCCGTCCACCGCCGCGATTCCCCGAGAGAGGTACGTCGGATGCACGAGCAGAGGAGCGCGGCGCCGCCCGGCGGGGCCGGACTCGTGGTGGTGGCCAACCGGTTGCCGGTGAGTCTGGAGCGCGACGCGGACGGCACCGAGCGGTGGCGGCACAGCCCGGGCGGGCTGGTCAACGCCCTCGAACCGTTCCTGCGCGCGCACCAGGGGGCCTGGGTGGGCTGGCCCGGCGCGAGCGGTGCGAGCGCGGCGCCGCCCCCGCAGGACGACGGCCTGCGACTGCACCCCGTCGAGCTGACCGCCGAGGACGTCCGCGACTTCTACGAGGGCTTCTCCAACGCGACGCTCTGGCCGCTCTACCACGACGTGGTGATGCCCCCGGAGTACCACCGCCACTGGTGGGACGCCTATGTCCGGGTCAACCGGATCTTCGCGAAGGCCGCCGCCGAGGTCGCCGCCCCCGGGGCCACCGTCTGGGTCCAGGACTACCAGCTCCAGCTGGTGCCCGCGATGCTGCGGGAGCTGCGGCCGGACGTCCGGATCGGGTTCTTCCTGCACATCCCGTTCCCGCCGGTGGAGCTGTTCATGCAGCTCCCCTGGCGCACCGAGATCGTCCGGGGCCTGCTCGGCGCCGACCTGATCGGATTCCAACGCCTGGGCGGTGCAAGGAACTTCCAGTGGCTGGCCGAGCGGCTGGCCGGTCGGCGGCCGGACCGCGAAACCCGCGACCCGGCGGACGGGCCCGGGCGGCTGCGGGTCGGCGGGCGCGGCGTCACGGTGGGTGCCTTCCCGGTCTCGGTGGACGCGGCGGCCCTGGGCCGGCTGGCACGGAGCCCCGGGGTCCGGCGCCGGGCCCGGCAGATCCGCGCCGAACTCGGCAACCCGCGCCGGATCGTGCTCGGCGTGGACCGGCTCGACTACACCAAGGGCATCGACGTCCGGCTCCGGGCCGTGCACGAGATGCTGGCGGCGGGCCGGATCAAGCCGGAGGAGGTGACGATGGTTCAGATCGCCACCCCCAGCCGGGAACGCGTCGACCACTACGTCCGGATGCGGGAGGACATCGAGCGCACGGTGGGGCGGATCAACGGGGAGTTCGGGCGGGTCGGCTACCCGGCCGTGCACTATCTGCACACCTCGGTCGGGCCGGAGGAACTCGTCGCCTTCTACTGCGCGGCCGACGTCATGCTGGTCACGCCGCTGCGGGACGGCATGAACCTGGTCTGCAAGGAGTACGTGGCCTGCCGGTACGACCTCGGCGGCGCCCTGGTGCTCAGCGAGTTCGCCGGTGCCGCAGCCGAGCTGGAGGCGGCGTTCCAGGTCAACCCGCACCACCTGGACGAGGTGAAGTCGGGGCTGGCCCTGGCCCTCGACGTCCCGGCGGAGGAGGGGGCCCGGCGGATGGCGCAGTTGCGCCGACAGGTGCTCGGCCATGACGTCGGCCACTGGGCGCAGTCCTTCCTGAGCGCCCTCGACGGGACGGCCGGGCCGGCCGGCGGCCCGGCCGCCGCCACGACACCGGCGACCGCGCCGACCGTCCGCGCGCCGTCCCCCGACTCGCCCGCGAGCACGATGACCTGGGGCCCGACGTCCGCTCCCGGCCGCACGACCACGTGACCGGGCCGGCATCCGCCGCCCGACGGCCCGCGCGCGGGCCCGCTCCTGAACCGACCGAGAACGGAGGCCCCGATGCCCGTCAACCAGGCCGACTTCACCCTGGCGATGTCCCGTGTCCCCTCGCCCGTCACCGTCGCCACGACGGTGGACGCGGTCGGCCGCCACTGGGGTTTCACCGCGAGCTCCTTCACCTCGCTCTCCCTCGACCCGCAGCTCGTCCTGATCTGCCTGGACAAGGCCGCCAGTACCCACGCCGCCTTCCTGGCGGCCGAGCACTTCCTGGTCAACGTCCTGGCGCACGACCAGGCCGAGGTGGCCCGGCGGTTCGCCACCTCGGGCATCGACCGCTTCGCGGCCGGCGACATGGTGCCCTGCGAACTGGGGCTCCCCGGGCTGGCCTCGGCGTCGGCCCGGGTCGCCTGCGCCACCCACCGGATCCTGGACGGCGGCGACCACAGCATCCTGGTCGGCCGGGTGGAGCGGACGCACGCCGGCAGCGGCCCGCCCCTGGTCTACAGCGACCGGGCGTTCACCCGGCCCGAACCGGCCGCCCGGCTGGCCCGGGCCCGGTGACCGGCCCGGTCGCCGCGGTCTGCCCGCTCTGCCTGGTCTGCCCGCTCTGCCTCGTCGGCCTGAACGGCCTGCCGCGCCCGGCCGGGCGACGCCGGTGAAGCGCGTCCGGCTGGCCGTCCTCGGTACCGCCCACGTCCACCTCGCCGACCACCTCGACGTGGTGGCCGCGGACCGGCACACCGAACTGGCCGCCGTCCACCGGGGATCGGGCCCCTGGCCGCCCCGGCTGGCCGGTGTACGGCCGGCGACCGCCGACGAGGCGCTGGCCGGGGCCGATGCCGCACTGGTCGCCTCGACCACGGCCGAACACGGCCCCCTGCTGCGCCGGGTGGCCGCCGCCGGGCTGCCGGTGCTGGTGGAGAAGCCGCTCGCCGGCTCGGCCGCGCAGACCGCCGAACTGCTCGCGGTGCTGGCGTCCGGCGGCCGTCCGGCGACCACCGCGATGTTCCTGCGCTGCGCCCCGGCGTTCGGACGGCTGCGGGCTCTGCTGGCCGCCCGGGCGTTCGGCGAACTGGCCTCGGTGGAAGCCGGGTTCAGCCATCCGGGGCTGCCGGACGGCCTGTTCGACGGCCCGGCCGGCTGGATGCTGGACGCGGCGCACGGCCCGGCCGGCGCCTTCGCCGACCTGGCCGTCCATCTGGTGGACCTGCTCGGCTGGCTGGCGCCCGGGGCCGGCCTGCGGGTGCTCGGGGCGGTGCTCCGGCACCGGCCGGGCCTGGCCGCGGACGTCGGCGGGGCGGCGCTGCTCTCCTGGGGCGGGGTGCCGGTCTCGGTGCGCGCCGGGTGGGCCTCCCGCCCCGGCGGTGTGTCGGTGCGGGTGGAGGGGGAGCGCGGGACGGCCCGGGTGGACGGTGGCCGGCTGACCCTCACCGGCGCGGGTGAGCGGGTGGAGGAGTATCCGCCGCCGCGGGCCGGTGCGGCCCTGGAGGGGTTCCTGGCCGGCCTGCGCGGTGAACGGCGCTGGGCGGCGCCGACCTGCGCCGAGATCCTGCGCGGCGCCCGGGTCATGGACGCGATCGGACGGCGGACTTCCCAAAGTCTCATCGATCCGGCCCCGAGCACCCCACAACCGGCCTGCCATCCTAAATAATACGTATTGTCGTACGGAGCCTGCTCTGGGCGCCGGGAACACAACCGGAGGAGAATCAATGTCTTCGCCCCTATCCCCAACCCCGTTGATGGACCTGACCCTGGGCGTGTACGCGTTCAAGGGGCTGGCGCTGGCGACCGAGCTCGAGGTCTTCACCGAGCTGGCCGGCGGCAAGGGCGTCACCCTGGACGCGTTCGCGCGGCGGCACGGGATCCACGAGCGCCCGGCCGAGCTGCTGCTCACGGCGCTGGTCTCGCTCGACCTGCTGGTCCTCGACGACGAGGGGTTCTACCGCAACTCGGCGGTCTCCGAGGAGTTCCTGGTCAAGGGCAAGCCGCGGTACTTCGGCGGCTGGGTGACGCTGGTCGACAAGCACGAGTACCCGGCCTACATCAAGATGCTGGACTCGCTGCGCGGCAACCACCCGACCACCTGGGACGTGGAGAACCAGAAGTCGCTGTTCCAGCCGGACGACCCGGTGGTCAAGGAGCACTTCTGGGACGCGATGCACTCGCTGTCCGCCTACACGGCCGGCCGGCTCGCGGAGTCGATCGACTTCAGCGGGATCAAGCGGCTGCTGGACGTCGGCGGCGGCGGCGCGGCGTACGACATCGAGCTGTGCCGTCGTCACCCGCACCTGAAGACCACCGTGTTCGACCTGCCGTTCGTCTGCGAGCTCACCAGGCCCCGGGTCGAGGCGGCCGGCCTGGCCGACCGGATCGACTTCGCCAGCGGCGACTTCTTCGAGGTCGGCGGGGTGCCCGGCGGCTACGACGCGATCCTGCTCTCCAACATCCTGCACGACTGGGGCATCGAGGACGCGCGCAAGATCCTGCGGGCCTGCGCCGAGGCGCTGCCCTCCGGCGGTGTGCTGCTGGTGACCGAGTCCTTCGTCGACGACGACAAGCGCGGGCCCGCGCCGGCGGCGCTGATGAGCCTGAACATGCTGGTCGAGACCTGGGGCCGGAACTACACGGCGGCCGAGTACGGGGAGTGGGCGGCCGAGTTCGGGCTCAAGCCCGAGGGCGTCGTCCCGTTCGAGGGCCAGGGCGCCAACGGCGTCTGGGTCGCCCGCAAGCCCTGAGCCACCCCGGTGGCCGCCGCGACCGCTCGCACCCGGTCGCGGGCACCGCACCCCGAAACGCCCGGCCGGTTCTCCCCGGCCGGGCGTTTCGGTGCTGTCCGGCTGTGCTCAGCGCAGCAGCGCGGCGCCGCTGCCGACGGCCGGGTGGACCGGCGGCGGTGACACCTGCGCCGGCCGCCCGTCCGCGAACTCCTTGCGCAGCACCGGGACGACCTCCTCGCCGAGCAGGTCGAGCTGCTCCAGCACGGTCTTCAGCGGCAGTCCGGCGTGGTCCATGTTGAACATCTGCCGCTGGTAGTCGCCGAAGTACTCGCGGAAGCGCAGGGTCTTCTCGATCACCTGCTGCGGGCTGCCGACCGACAGCGGGGTGATGTCCATGAACTCCTCCAGCGACGGGCCGTGCCCGTACACCGGGGCGTTGTCGAAGTACGGCCGGAACTCCCGTACCGCGTCCTGGGAGTTCTTGCGCATGAAGGCCTGGCCGCCGAGGCCGACCACGGCCTGTTCGGGCGTGCCGTGGCCGTTGCGGGCGTAGTGCTCGCGGTAGAGCGCGATCAGCTCCTGGAAGTGCTCCTTGGGCCAGAGGATGTTGCTGGCGAAGAAGCCGTCGCCGTAGTAGCCGGCCTGGATGGCGATCTCGGGGCTGCGGATGGAGCCGTGCCAGACGAACGGCGGGACGCCGTCCAGCGGGCGCGGGGTGGCGGTGAAGGACTGCAGCGGGGTGCGGAAGCGGCCCTCCCAGTCCACCACCTCCTCGCGCCACAGGCGGTGCAGGAGCGCGTAGTTCTCGATCGTGAGCGGGATGCCCAGGCGGATGTCCCGGCCGAACCAGGGGTAGACGGGCGCGGTGTTGCCGCGCCCGAGCACCAGGTCGACGCGGCCGTCCGCGAGGTGCTGGAGCATCGCGTAGTCCTCGGCGATCTTCACCGGGTCGTTGGTGGTGATCAGGGTGACGGCGGTGGAGAGGATGATCCGCTCGGTGCGCGCGGCGATGTAGGCGAGCAGGGTGGTGGGAGAGGTCGGCACGTGCGGCGGGTTGTGGTGCTCGCCGGTCGCGAAGACGTCGAGCCCCACCTCCTCCGCCTTGGCGGCGATGGCCACCATCGCCTTGATGCGCTCGTGCTCGGTGGCGGCGCGGCCGGTGGTCGGGTCGGGCGTGCAGTCGCCGACGCTGTAGATCCCGAACTGCATGGGTGTCCTCGCAGGGGTGGCAGTGGCAGGTCGTGACGCGCCGGCCACCCGGCCGCGGGGGCCGTGCGGGGATCCGGTGCGTGGGTTCAGCCGGCGGAGTCGGGCCGGTGGCGGGCCGCCTGGACGGCTTCGTCGTCCAGGGCGCCGGCCAGGATGGCGTCGAGCAGCCCGGGGTAGCGGGCGTCCAGGTCGGTGCGGCGCAGCGAGAGCAGGTTCTCCCGCCCGGACGGCTCCTGCCGGATGACGCCGCTGTCGCGCAGGACGCGCCAGTGGTGCGTCATCGTCGACTTGGCCGTCACGCCGAGGACGTTCAGGACGCTGCCGCAGTTGTGCTCCCCGCCGGCGTCGAGGACCCGGACGACGGCCAGCCGTACCGGGCTGCCCAGGGCCGACAGGACACTCTCGATCCGGATCTGGTCGCGTTCTGGGTGGCGAAAACTCATGCTGCCACAGTACCGCGACAGTCCAACAGTGCTCAGCCCCCACCGGACGCCCTTTCCCCGTCTCGTTCCGTCCCCCGCTCCGGCCGGGGGCCGGAACGAGGTTGCCGAACAGTCCTAGAGTACGCAAAGATACAAACAGTCGTACTCAGGACGGGCATTCCTGCCCGAGATTCCCCCCGGCCCCGGGCCGCCCGAGACCGGATCCGAGAAGGGTGCACTCCCATGTCCACTTCGTCCGCGCCCACGGGCCCCGCCCAGGGGGGCGCCCGGCACCTGGGCTGGACCCTGGCGCTGCTGGCACTGGCCCAGCTGATCTACGCGCTGGATCTCAACATCGTGTTCGTCGCCCTGCCCGAGATCGGTTCCGACCTCGGGTTCCCCGGCCAGACCCAGCAGCTCGTGGTCAGCGCCTACGTCGTCTTCGCCGGCGGCTTCCTGCTCTTCGGCGGGCGCGCCGCCGACCTGCTCGGGCGCCGCCGGATGTTCGTGCTGGCCCTCACCGTCTACGCGGTCTCCTCGCTGGCCGGTGGCCTGGCCGGCAACCCCGGCGTGATCATCACGGCCCGGGCGATCCAGGGCATCGGCGGCGCGCTGCTGCTGCCGGCCACGCTCTCCCTGATCAACACCCTGTTCGACGAGGGCCCCAAGCGGAACCGCGCCCTCGCCGTCTGGGGCGGCGCGGGCGCCAGCGGTCTGACCCTCGGTGCACTGCTCGGCGGCGTCCTCACCGAGAACTTCGGCTGGCCGGCCGTCTTCTACGTCAACGTCCCGCTGGCCGGCCTGGTCGCCCTCGCCGCGCTGTTCGTCATCCCGCGCGACGCGCCCCGCACCGAACGCCGCCGCTTCGACCTGCCCGGCGCCCTGAGCGTCACCGGCGGCTCCACGCTGCTCGTCTTCGCCCTCGTCCAGGGCCCCGAACTCGGCTGGCTCAGCGGCTGGGTGGTCGGCGCGTTCGTCCTCGCGGTGGCCCTGCTCGGGCTCTTCGCGCTGATCGAGACCCGCAGCGCCGACCCGCTGCTGCCCTTCCGCGTCTTCCGCAACCGCAACCTGACCGGGGGAGCGGCCATCACCTTCATCTACATGGCCACCTTCGGCGTGCTGCCCTACTTCCTCACCGTGCTGCTGCAGACCGTCCACGGCTACAGCGCCCTGGAGACCGGCCTCGCCTTCCTCGTCCCGTCCCTGGCGATCGCCACCGGCACCCAGCTCGGTGAACGCCTCACCACCCGCAACGGCCTGCGGCCCACGCTGATCGGCGGCTTCGTGGTCGGCGCCGTCGGCACCACGGCCCTCGCCTTCGGCTTCGACGCGGACGCCGGCTACCTGGCGCTGCTGCCGGGCCTGATCGTCTCCGGCGTCGGCCAGGGTGTCGTCTGGACCGCGATGTGGATCGCCGCCGCGACCGGCACCCCCGACCACGAGCAGGGCGTCGCCAACGGCGCCGCCTCCACCGCGCTCAACCTCGGCAACGCCATCGGCCTGGCCGTCTTCACCGCCATCGCCGACGCCGGCACCGGCGGCAAGACCGGCCACGACCTGCTCTCCGCCACCGCAGACGGCGAGTTCCTGGTCGTCCTGCTCACCGCGGCCGGGATGCTCCTCGGCCTGCTGATCACCCTCACCCTGCGCGGCGGCCGGGCCCAGCCGCCCGCCGCGCCCACCACCCCGACCGAGGAGGCGCTCGCCGCCCACTGATCTCGGGGCCCGCCGATCTCCGGACGGCGGGCGGTGGACCCGGCCTCCCCGGCGCCGGGCACCGCCCGCCGTCCGGTTGGCGTGCCCGCCCGCCGGGTGCCGCGCGAACCTCCCGAAGTCTCCCCGGACCGTTCCCCGATGATTGCCGACCGTCCGACGATACGAAAGAGTACGTACTGTTCGGTCGGTCCGCCCCCGGCACCGGCCGAGGACCGCCCCGGCCCCGAGGAGACCCCAGATGCGGATAGCCGTCACCGGCTCCATCGCCACCGACCACCTGATGACCTTCGCCGGACGGTTCGCCGACCAGCTGCTGCCGGACCAACTCGCCCACGTCTCACTGTCCTTCCTCGCCGACGACCTCAAGGTCCACCACGGAGGGGCGGCGGCCAACATCGCGTTCGGGCTCGGCCGCCTCGGCCTGGCCCCGCTGCTGGTCGGCGCCGCCGGCACCGACTTCGCCGACTACCGCGCCCGGCTGGACGCCCACGGCGTCGACACCGGCGCCGTCCACGTCAGCGAGACGCTCCACACCGCCCGCTTCGTCTGCACCACCGACGCCGACCAGAACCAGATCGCCACCTTCTACCCCGGCGCCATGTCCGAGGCCCGCCGGATCGACCTCGCGCCGCTCGCGGCCCGCCCCGGCGGCCTCGACCTGGTCCTCGTCGCGCCCGACGACCCCGCCGCGATGCTGCGCCACACCGACGCGTGCCGCGCGCTGGACATCCCCTTCGCGGCCGACCCCTCCCAGCAACTGGCCCGCCTCACCGGGCCGGAGGCCCGCCGGCTCGTCCTCGGCGCGACCCTGCTCTTCACCAACGAGTACGAGGCCGCCCTGCTCCAGCACCGGACCGGCCTGGCCCGCGCGGAGATCCTCGCGCAGGTCGGCACCTGGGTCACCACCCTCGGCCCCGGCGGGGTGACCCTCTCCCAGGACGGCCGGCCCGACCTCACCGTCCCCGCCGTGGAGACCACCGCCGTCGTCGACCCGACCGGCGCGGGCGACGCCTTCCGCAGTGGCTTCCTCACCGGCCTGTCCTGGCAGTGGTCCAGGGAGGCGTCCGCCCAGCTGGGCTGTGCGCTCGCCACCACCGTCCTGGAGTCGGCCGGCAGCCAGGAGTACAAGCTGTCCGCCGCCGACCTCGCCGCCCGCACCGAACGGGCCTACGGGCCGCGGGCCGCCGACGCGCTGCGCCGGCGCCTGGAGGACGTCCTGTGACGTGCCGCCACGCCCACCGCACGCCCCGGACGCCCTGAGCCGGGACCTGGCCGACCGCGTCGGCGTTCCGGCCGGGGCCCGCCGGGCCCACAGCACAGCACACGGGGCCCGCCCGCCGCAGCGGACGGGCCCCGTGTGCTGTGCTGTGGGCCGGACGGTGCTCAGGGAGCCGGCGGACCGGCGTCCGCGGCCCCCGGAACGGCCACGCCGAGCCCGCCGAGCAGGCGCGACCGCAGCCGCCCGAACTCCGGATCGGTGACCTCGCGCGGGCGGGGGAGCCCGACCCGGACCTCGTCCGCGATGCCACCGTCGGCCATCAGTAGCGCCCGGTCGGCGAGCAGCAGCGCCTCGTCCACGTCGTGGGTCACGAAGAGGACGGCGGGCCGGTGGAGCCGCCAGAGGTCGATCACCAGATGCTGGGCCTTCAGCCTGGTCAGCGCGTCCAGGGCGCCGAACGGCTCGTCGAGCAGCAGCAGATCGGGGCGGCGGACCAGGGCACGGGCGAGCGAGACACGCTGGGCCTCGCCGCCGGAGAGGTCCTTGGGCCAGGCATCGGCGCGGTGGCCGAGACCGACCTCGGCCAGGGCCCGGTCGGCGACGGCGCGGTCGGCGCGGCCCGGCAGACCCAGCACCACATTGCGCCAGACCCGCTTCCAGGGCATCAGCCGGGGTGCCTGGAAGGCCACGGCCCGCCGCTCGGCGACCTCGGCCTCCCCCTCGACCTCGGGGTCGAGACCGGCCAGCACCCGCAGCAGGGTGCTCTTGCCGCAGCCGCTGGCGCCGAGCAGGGCCACGAACTCGCCGTGCGCCAGTTCGAGGTCCAGATGGTCGATGACGGCGCGTTCGCCGAACCGCCGGACCAGACCGCGCACCCGGGCCGCCGGGGGAGCGGCGGTCCGGGCGTCGGGGCCGACGGCCGGCGGTGCGGTCGTCAGGTGCCGCTGAAGGCCGGTCGCCATGACAGCAGGGTCCTTTCCAGGAGGCGGACGAGGACATCGGCGCCGAGGCCGAGAAACGCGTAGACGACGAGGGCGACCACGACGATGTCCGTCCGGTAGACCTCGCGGGCGTGCGTGATCAGATAGCCGATGCCGCTCTGCGCGTTGACCTGCTCGGCGAAGACGAGGGCGAGCCAGGCGGAGCCGAGCGCGTAGCGCAGGCCGACCAGGGTGCCGGCCGCGGCGCCCGGCAGGATGACGTGGCGGACCATGGCCGGCCGGCCCAGGCCCAGCGTGCGGGCGGCCTCGACGAGCGTGGTGTCCACGTTGCGGATGCCCGCGTAGACGTTGAGATAGAGCGGGAAGGCCACCGCGAACGCCACCAGGGCGATCTTGGGCTGCTCGTCGATGCCGAACCAGATGATGAACAGCGGGATCATCCCGGCCCAGGGCAGGGTGCGGAGCATCTGCATGGGGGCGTCGACCAGGTCCTCGCCGAGCCGGGACAGGCCCGCCGCCAGCGCCAGCAGCAGCCCCAGGGCGCCGCCGATGGCCAGACCGAGGGCGACCCTGCGCAGCGAGGAGACCATCGCCTCGCCGAGCGAGCCGTCACCGATCAGGTCGCCGAAGGTCCCGGCCATCGCCCACGGCGAGGGCAGCACGTCCGGGGCCAGCACGCCGGCGGCCGAAGCGAGTTGCCAGAGCGCCAGGAGCAGCACGGGGCCGGACGCCTTGCGCAGCCAGCGCGGCGGGGCTGGCACCCGGCGCCGGGCCCGTGCCGCGGCGGGGCGCAGGACGGGAGCGGAGGTCTCGGTCACGAGTGGCTCCCGGAGGGCGTGGCCGGCCCGGGTGAGACGCCGGCGGCCGCGGCGACCCTGGCCAGTTCGTCGGTGATGACGGCGTCGAAGCCGGGCTCGATCCGGTCGGCGATCCGGTAGCTCTGCTTGATCTGGTTCTGGCCGCGGAAGTACTCGATCTCGTCCTGCCAGCCCGCCTGGATACCGGCGTCGGCCGGCTGGAGCTGCGCCTCGGACCGGTCGGCGGCCAGCTTCGCCGAGTCCGCCGGGATCTGGGCGAGCCTGGACAACTCGTCGGCCCACTGCCCGCGGTGGCTGTTGACCCAGGCGAAGGCGCGCACCGAACGGCGGGCCAGGTCCTCCAGCGCGGCCCGCTTGGCGGGGTCGGAGGTGGCGCGGGCCGAGGCGTACAGGGCGCTGTAGGTCTGGAGGTCCTGGCCGAGTTCGTGGATGATCCGGGCGTCGTTGTGGAGCTGGGCCACGGCGGCGTTCGGGTCCCAGATGACGAAGGCCGCCACGTCACCGGAGTTGAAGGCGGCCAGGCCGTCGGTCGTGGTGAGGTTGACCGCGTTCACGTCGGACCACTTCAGGCCGGCCGCCTCCAGCGACCTGGCGAACTGGTAGTGCTGCGCGGTGTAGAAGGGGACGGCGACCTTCTTGCCCCGGAGGCCGGCCAGATCGGTGACCGGCGAGTCCTTCTTCACCAGGACGACGGTGCCGCCGCTGCGGTGCTGGGCGACCGCGCCGAGCAGCCTGATGTCGGCGCCGTTGCCGATGGCGAACAGCACGCCCGTCTCGCCGCCCTGGGCGACGTCCACCTTGCCGGCCTTGAGGGCCTCGACCAGGGTGGGCGTCGAGTCGAAGTCGGCCCAGTTGATGCGGTACGGGGCGCCCCGGTCCTCCCCGGACGCGATCAGGAGCCGCTTCAGGCAGGCCTTGCACGGCGATCCGATGGTCAGGGTCACCTGGGCGGCCTCGGCGGTGCCGCCGCCCGCGGAGCCGCCACTGGCGCAGGCGGTGAGCAGGACGGCCAGGAGCAGGGCGGTCAGGACGGCGGCCGGCCGCCGCGGCTGCCGCTGCGGACGGGGGGTGGTGCGATGGGCGCGCAAGGGGATCCTCCGGGTGAGGGGTGGTGCGGGGCGTCGGGTGGCACCGGCGGACGGCCGGGCGCGGTCAGGGCCGGGGCCGCAGGCCCAGCGCGGGGGCGACCCGGGTGGCGATGGCCTCCAGCGCGCCGACGGCGCTGCCGAAGGACGGCAGCCCCGGCTGGAACTGCACGATCAGGTCGGTGGCGAGGGCGAGCGCGGGGTCGGCGGTCAGGCCGGCCGTGACGGCCTCCACCGGGCCGGCGTGGATGTCGTGGCGGCGCAGCAGCGCGTCGTCGTCCGACTCGGTGGCGGCCAGGTCCCTGCCGGCCCACTCCGTCGCCGCCTGGGCCAGCCAGGACCGGGCGCCGGGGGCGAGGTCCCGGACGGCGGTGGCGCGGTCCGCCACCGGGTAGACGGTGCGGGAGACGCCGAGCCTCGGCCGGGTGCCGCGGCTGGTGTCGAACTCCTTGAAGTACGCCTCGGCCGTGGGCACTTGAGCCTCGCCGACGGGCGAGGACGGATCGGTGGTGGTGCGGGAGAGCAGCAGCCCGTGGCCGGCCGCGGCGGCCAGGCGGGCGCGTTCGGTCCCGGAGACGGCGGCCTGCCAGATCCGGTCGGCCAGGCCGGGGGCGGGCGGGTGCAGCGGGGCGCCGCCGGGCAGCGGGCCGCCGCGCAGCGTGTCCTCCAGCACCCGGGCGGCTCGCTCCTGGTCGGCCCGGCGCTGCTCGAAGTCCCGCCCGAAGGCCTCGAAGGACGGCCGGTGGGCGCCACTGCCGATGCCCAGCTCGATCCGCCCGCCGCTGAGCAGGTCGGCCTGGGCGGCGTCCTCGGCGACCCGGACCGGGTCCTCCAGCGGAAGGGTGACGACGGCCGTGCCGAGGCGGATCCGGTGGGTGCGCGCGGCCACGGCCGCCAGGAAGACGAACGGGGACGGGACCACCCCGCTCTCCGCGCCGAGGTGGTGCTGGGCGATCCAGAAGGAGTCGTAGCCGAGCTCCTCGGCGACGACGGCCAGCCGCAGGTGCTGGTCGAGCACCGTGCGGGGGTCGCCCTGCCCGGCGACGTGGACCAGCAGCCCGAGCCGTTCCAGCCCGGGCCGTTCCAGGCAGGTCCGTTCGAGGCCGGGGCGTTCCCTGGTCGCGGCGTTCGCGTTGGTGGCCATTACGCTCCTCCGTCCGGGCGCGCGGCATCGCCGGAGAGCGTGTGCACGACCTCGCCGGTGACCTTCTGCGGTTCGCGCAGCAGGTTGTAGATCGGGCAGTTGCGTTCGACGGAGGCGTGCAGCTCCTCGATCCGGGCGCGGGTGGCCGGTGAGGTGACGCGCACGGTGTAGCGGATGTTGTGCGGGTAGATCGGGACGTCCTCGAAGCCGGGTGTGCCCGCGCGGCCGTCGTGCTCGGCCGCCACCTCGACGGTCAGGGCGTCCAGCGGGATCCGCAGGTCGGAGGCCTGGATGAGGTAGATGTGGGTGAGGCAGCTGGACAGCACGCCCAGCTGGAGCTCGGGCGAGGTGGGCCCGAGGTCGTAGCCGGCGAAGTCCAGCGGGGAGTCGCTGATGACGGTGTGCTCGCGGATGCGGATCCGGCGGACGCCGCTGCGGTGCTCGGCCGTGGTGCGGACCCGCAGGGTGGGCGCGGGCGCGGTGGCGTCGGCGGCCCCGTCGCGTTTCGCCAGCAGGGCGGCGCGCTTGACGGTGAGGTACTCGCGCAGGCCGGGTTGTGGGTCCGGGGCGGTCTCCAGGAGGGGTTCGGGGGCGTTCGGGCGCGTGGTCGCGGTCATGTCCGTCCTTGCGCGATGGAGGAGTTCGGTGATCGGAGGTGATCGGGCAGTTCGGTGATCGGGGGTCCGGAGAGGCGTGGATCCGGTTCGGGGGACGGCCCCGCACGGTCGCGACGGGGCGGCGGTGCGCATGCGGTCGTGGCACGGCCGTGGCGGTGCGGCGGTGCGTACGGGCGGGATCCGCGGGGGAGCGGCGGAGGGGGAGAGGGAGGCGCGCCGAGACGAGAGGGTCAGCCGCGCGCGGGACACAGGGCACTGGCGACGCGACAGAAGTCGACGTGGCCGCGAATGCTCTGGTCGGGATGCACGGGACGAATCTAGGAGTGAATCTGAAAGACTGTCAATCGTCTGCCCCAAAAGGCCAATTAGTTGTGACGTTGGGGAGATCGGGGCAAGCCGGGCCGGTGGGACCGGCTCTGTGCGGCCCCGTCGGCGACGCCGGCCGGAGGGCCGGACGGGATTATGGCGGGGTCGGGTCAAACCGCTCTCCGGCCCGCCGCCCGGCCGGTGGAGTATCCCAACGCGACAATGGCAGCTGGCAATTGACAATGCATCGCTTTGTGTTCCAAGGTTCAGGCATGAAGACGCCGACGCGCCTGACCGCGCGGCGCCACGTGGACCTGATGCGCGTGGCCTCCGCAGGCTGTCACTGACCGTCCGGGCCCCTGCGCCCGGGCCGCCCGGCCGTCGCGCCGCCCCGAGCGCGACGGCGCCGGCCGCCCCCTGCCCCGAGAGTCACCAGCGCGGTGCGCCCTTTCTGCGCGCCCGTGCCGTCCCCGCGGCCACCGTCTGCCGCCGAACCTCCGGGAGAACGAACGCGATGAGCCTGCGACTGGGTTTCCTGACCCACGTCAACTCCGACGACGGCGGCCCGGCCACGGCCTCCGAACTGTACCGACGAACCACAGAACTCTTCGTTGTCGCAGAGGAGTTGGGATACGACAGCGGCTGGGTCGCGCAGCACCACTTCGCCTCCTCGGCCGGCCGCCTGCCCGCCCCGCTGGTGCTGCTCGGCGCCATCGCCCAGCACACCCGCACCATCCGGCTCGGCACCGCCGTCCTGCTGATCGCCGCGGAGAACCCCGTCCGGGTCGCCGAGGACGCGGCCGTTCTCGACGCCCTCAGCGACGGGCGCCTGCACCTGGGTCTCGGCACCGGAGGCGACCCGCGGACCTTCACCGCCTTCGGGGTGGACCCGGAGCGGCGCCGCGAGCAGTACGCCGAGGCGGTGTCCCTGCTCCGGGCCACCCTGGCCGGCCGGCCGCTGCCCGGCGGGGGCCGGCTGGAGCCCGAGCGCCCGGAACTCCTCGACCGGCTCTGGCAGTCCACCACCGGCGCGGAAAGCGCGGCCCGGATCTCCGCCGAACACGACGGCCTGCTGCTGGCCAAGGCCGCCTTCCGGACGGAACTCCCCACCGGTCAGGCCCAGTTGCCGTTGGTCCAGAGCTATCTCGACGGCTGGCGCGGCTCCGGCCCGCCCCGGATCGGGGTCTCCCGGACGGTCTATCCGGCCGTCGACCGACGGACCGCCGTCGCCCAGCTGCGGGAGGGCGTGATCGACAACGTCGACCAGAGTGTCGGCGCCGGTCTCTTCCCGCCGGTGACCTCGCTGGACGGCTACCTCGCCCGCGCCCATGTGCACGCGGGCCACCCGGACGAGGTGGTCGCCTCGCTGCGGCGCGACGAGGTCGTCCCGCACGCGAGCGAGCTGATCGTGCAGACCCACCCCGGCCGGCTCGGCCACGACCAGACCATCGCGGCCCTGGAACTGATCGCCACCCGGGTCGCCCCGCAGCTGGGCTGGCGGCGGGCCGAGCCGAGGCGGCCGGCCGTCCGGACCGGCGCGGCCTGACCTGCGGGCCGCCGTCCACGGGCGGCCACGACGGCCGTCGCCGGTGACGGCCACCGACGGGCGGCTCCGGCGGATCCTTCGCCGAGCCGGACCGCGGACCCACCGAACGTCCCCCACCGCACCCACTGGAGCGCCGATGACCTCCACCGCCCCCGGCGGCACCACGAACGCCGGTACCGACGAAGCCGACGAAGCCGACGAGCGAGGCGCCGACCTGATCGCCGCTCTCGTCCCCCATCCCGCGGACGGCCCGCTGGCCGCCGCCCGGGCCCAGCGCCCCGACGTGGTCAGCGGGACCCAGGACAGTTACACCGCACTGTTCGACCCGCGGCTCGCGCAGACCACGCTGACCACCGTCGAACGGCTCCAGGCCGCCCTGCGGGTGGCCACCCTGCACGACGGCGGCCCGGCCACCCGCCGGCTGGCCGGGCACTACCGGGCCGCGCTGATCGCGACCGGTGCCCCCGAGGCGTTCGTCGACGCCGCCGCGACCGGAGCCGGCCGGGCCGACCGGGGTGCTCCCGGCGACCGCTCCGCCGCGCTGCTGGACCACGCCACCCTGCTCGCCCGTGCGCCGCTCGCCGCGACCGCCGACCACCACCGCCGGCTGGCCGACGCGGGCCTGAGCGCCGACGAGGCCGTGACCCTCTCCCAGGTCGCCGCCTACGTCTCCTACCAGGCCCGTCTGGTGCACGGCCTGGACCTGCTCGCCCAGCACCCCGGGCCGGCCCAGGACGGACCGGCGGGCCCGGTCCCGGACGGTGCCGAACTGCCCGAGGGCGAGATCCCGTTCACCCTCGACACGCTGGAATGGGACCCCTGGCTGCCCCCGCTCGACCCGGACTGGGCCACCGAGGAGCAGTCCGCCGGCCTGGCCGCCTCGCCCGACGCGAGCTGGCCCTACTTCCGTCTGCTGGCCCGCGATCCGCACATCCTGCGGCACCGCACCGGCACCGACCGGGGCATCTTCCGCGGTGCGGGAGGCCTGCCGCGCGCCGAGCGGGAACTGGCCGCGACGGTGGCCTCGCGGGTCAACGGCTGCGTGTTCTGCGCCTCCGTGCACAGCCGGCTGGCCGCCCGGCTGGCCGACCGCCGCGCCGACGTCCAGCGCCTGCTCGACCACGGCCCCCGGGCCGGCTTCGGAGCGCGCTGGGACGCGCTGGTCGCCTTCGCGGCGCGCCTCAGCACCACCGCGCCGACGGCCGACGCCGGCGATCTGGCCCGGCTGAGGGCCCTCGGCCTCTCCGAACTGGAGATCGTGGACCTGGTCCAGGCGACCGCCTTCTTCGCCTGGGCCAACCGCCTCATGCTCACCCTCGGCGAGCCCCGGCGGGTGCCGCACGCCGCCTGACCCGCGCCGCCCGACCCGGCCCGACCCGCCGGCCCCGGGCCGGGACCTCCTCGACGACGGCCACGACGCTGTCGTGGAACCCGGGGCCGCCCCGGACCGGGGGGCGGGTCTCCTCCGGGCCGAGGTGGCCGGCGACCAGGCGCCCGACCGGGTCGGCACACCGGTGCCGCCAGTCGTCCACGGTCACACGTCCACGGCCCCCGCGCAGGCGGGGGCCGTGGACGTGTTCGGCGTTCGGCGCCTCGACGATCCGGCGGCCGGGCCGCCCGTGCTCGTCGGGCATCCGGCGGCGCAGCCGGATCGACGGCTGCACTGTGCCGACCGACGCACAACTTTGGTGGATGCCCGGGACCGGCGCGCCCAATTCCCTCGATCGAGTGAATTGAACCGGATTCCTCCGGGGTAGACCGGTGGCCGGCTGGATAGTGAGACAGATATTTCACCATTCCATCCGCGCTGCCCCGCAACGGGTCGGCCAAAAGAAAGGCGGCGGATCTGTGCGCACAGAGGCGGTCAGTCGCGTCAAGCTCGTCTTCTCCCTGCTCGACGCCAACGGAAACGGCCTTCTCGAGGCAGATGATTTCGCTCTTATGGCAGGTCGTGTGGTCGAGGCGGCACCCGATTCAGACGGTGCGGCGAGAGACGCGATGCTGGCCGCCTTCCGGCGGTACTGGACGACTTTGGCCACCGAGCTGGACTCCAACCGCGACGGCCGGATCACCTTCGACGAGTACGCCGCCTGCGTGCTCGCGCCGCAGCGTTTCGACGCCACGATCAGCGAGTTCGCGGAGTCGCTCGCCGCGCTGGGGGATCCGGACGGCGACGGGCTCATCGAGCGCCCAGCCTTTGTGGCGCTGATGGTGGCCATCGGCTTCGAACGCGCGAACATCGACGCCCTTTTCGACGCTTTCGCTCCCACGGATTCGGACCGGATCGAGGCGGCGACGTGGGCCGACGGCATCAAGGACTATTACCGTCCGGACAAGGCCGGAATTCCGGGTGACCATCTGGTGGGGCGCGTGGCGCGCTGATGAAGGAATCCGAGGACGAAGGAGAGCAATGAAGTCGGTTATCGGACTTGCGGTCGGCCGCGGCACCGGGGCGGAAGTCGCGGCCGTTTTCGAACGGGTCCTGGCCAGGCTCGCCCAGCTGCACGCGGTCGACATCGAGGTCGTCCGTTCGCCGCGAACGTATCACTCGTACGCCTCGCTGCGGGCCGAGGGCGGGAGCGATCGGGTCCGTGAGCTCACCCAGGAGGACGCCGAGCACTACGAGGGGTTCTGCCGGGCCCAGGCGGACAGCGGTGTCCCGGTGATCTTCCGTACGGCGATCAACGCCCAGTCCCTGTACCTGGTCCGGCAGCGGCTGCAGGCGGTCAAGGTCGATCTCATAGCCACCGGCGGCGGATCACTGCTGCTGGTCCGGGACGAGGCCCAGGGCTTCTACACCGGTGAGAACCAGCACTCCCCGGGCCTGGTCACCCGCACCATGACGTTCAGCCGGGAGATCACCGAGAAGGTCATCTCCTACGCCCTGCGGCGCGCGCGGCAGGAGTGGCCCGACGGCGAGGTCGGCCAGGTCGTCATGGCCTACAAGTTCCATCTGCTGGACGGCGCTCTCGACACCTGGGTGGCCGAGAGCGCCGGGCGGCACGGCGTGGACATCCGGCTGTTCCAGCCGGACACGGTGAACCGCAATCTGATCGAGCACGGGCCGTCGGCGCGTACCGTGATCGTCGCGGGCAACGAGTGGGCCGACATCATGCACGTGGTCCTGCTGGACCGCTTCGGCTCCGAGCGGCAGGAGAACTGCTGCACGGAGAACGTCTACCTCCACCCCGACCTGGCCGGACTGGTCGAGTACCAGACCGTGCACGGCTCCGCCGACGCCCTGGAGGGGCGGGACACGGTCAATCCGGTGGCGACCGTGCGGGCCGCGGCGGCGATCGCGGAGCGGCACGCGGGCTGTACCGGCGCGGTGCGGGCGGTGGAGCAGGCGCTCGAGTCCGTCGTGAAGCGGGGTGTTCTCACCCCGGACGCCGGCGGACGGAACTCCACCACCGAGGTGGTGGAGGCGCTGCTCGACGCGCTGGAGCCGGACGGGCCCGACGGGCCGCCGGCCGCCGGTGCCACCCGGGTCTCCGGGTCATGACCTCTCGGGAGGGCACGACGCTGGTCGTCGTCGATGTCCAGAACGACTTCTGCGCGGGCCCGACCGCCCTCGCCCGCTACCGCGGCGACCCCGCGACGCTGGACGCCGTGACGACGAACGCCGCGCGAGCCGTCGACCTGGCACGGGAGCACGGCACGGAGGTCGTCTTCGTGCGGTTCGTCGGGGACGTCGCGCACCAGGGGCCGAGCTGGCGGCAGCGGGACGCCGCCCTGGGCAAGAAGCCGAAGTGCCTCGACGGTTCGTGGGGCGCCGAGTTCCACAAGGTGTCACCGGCGCCCGGCGAACGGGTCTTCACCAAGCGGGCGTGCTTCGACGCCTTCCTCAGCGACGGATTCGAGCAGCACCTCGTCCGGCGCGGCACCGGGCATCTCGTGTTCGCCGGCCTGTACACCGACGTCTGCGTGGACTCCACGGCCCGGACGGCGTTCCAGAAGGGTTTTCACGTGACGGTGCTGACGGACTGCACCACCAGCCTGCACCTGCCGGACGACGAGGTCCTGCGGTTCATGAGTCTCGTCTACGGCGCCCGGTGCACCACCCATGAACAGCCGGCCTCGTGGTCCCGGCTCACCTGAGGGGAGGACAGTCATGATCGGCACAGCGATTCGCACCCCCGTGGCGCCGTCCTCCGGGGTGGCACGGCCTTCCGGACCGGCCCTGACCGCCGGGGTGGAAGGGGGCGTCGGCCTGACCGCCCTGATGGTCGCCGCGGCCCGGGCGATCGAGAGTCACCGTCACAACGCCCTGGCGAGGGATGTCTACGCCGAGCACTTCGTGCGCGCCGCACGGGCCTCCGCCGACTGGCCGGTCCGCCTGGAGCACGTTCCCGGCGGGGACGCGAACCCGCTCTGGGGGCGGCTGGGGCGCTACTTCGGCCTGCGGACGAGAGTCCTCGACGACGCCCTCCTCCGCTCGGTGCGGGCCGGCGCCCGCCAGGTGGTCCTGCTCGGGGCGGGGCTGGACAGCCGGGCCTTCCGCCTCGACTGGCCCCCCGGCTGCACGGTCTTCGAGGTCGACACCGAGGACGTCCTGGCGTTCAAGCACCAGGTGCTCGACGGGCTCCGCGCCGCCCCGAAGACGGTGCGGGTGCCGATCGCGGCGGATCTGTGCACCGACTGGGCCGGGGCGTTGACCGGCGCGGGCTTCGACCCGACCGCCCCGAGCGCCTGGCTGGCCGAGGGGCTGCTGCTCTATCTGCCCAACGCCGCCGAGCGGTACCTCATCGACGCGGTGGACGGGTTGAGCGCCGCCGGCAGCACGCTGGCGTTCGAGGTCAAGCTCGGCGGCGAGTCGCCGGAGGTCCGCGACAACCCGGTCTACCGCTCGACGAAGCAGCAGATCGGCGTCGACCTGCTCGACCTGTTCGACGGGGAGCCGCGGCCCGACTCGGCCGGCGCGCTGGCGCGCCGGGGCTGGGCCACCTCGCTGCACACCCCGTTCGACTTCACCCAGCACCACGGGCGCGGCCCACTCCCCGAGCCGAACGACGCGTTGGCGAGCAACCGGTGGGTGTTCGCGGACAAGCCCCGGGCGGTGGCGGTACGCCCCCCGGCCGGGCCGGGAGGAGTGCGGCTTCTTCAGTAGCCGGTCGGGCGCACCAGCCCCGTCCCGTAGGCGAAGACCGCCGCCTGGGTCCGGTTGCGCAGTTGGAGCTCGACCAGGATGCGGCTCGCACGGGACTTCACGGTCTGCTCCGCGACGACCAGCCGGGTGGCGATCTCCGCGTTCGACAGGCCCTGCGCGATCAGCGTCAGTACCTCGGTCTCGCGCTCCGTCAGGTCGTCGCCGACCCGCTCCTTGTGCGGGGCACGGGGGTAGGGGCGGGCGGGTCGCCCGCCCCTACCCGGTGTGGTGTCGGGCCCGGCTCAGCAGCTCACGACGGTCGAGGCGGTCGCCGGCGACGGCGGCCAGCCCCACTGGTCCACGCTGAACTCGACGGTCACCGTAGCTCCGCAGGGCGCGGTGGTGGTGATGCCGCTGACGTAGTTGCCGCCGGCGGTCACCAGGGTGGTCGGGTTGACGCCGCCGAACGGGGGGCTGCCGATCACGGCGCCGCTGAGCTTGAACCTGACCTGCTGGTCCTGCCAGCCGGGGCTGGTCGGGGCGGCGTGCCCGTAGAGGTTCACCTGGTTACCGGTGACCTCGATGCAGGCCTTGGTCAGCAGGAAGCCGGGCGCGCCCGGGCTCCCGCAGGTGATGACGCCGGTGAACTCCGGCCCGGAGACGGGTGCGGCGACGGCGGTCTGAGTGCCGATCAGGGCTGCCAGGCCGGCGGTGCCGGCCAGTACGGCGGCGAGACGCTTCATGGGTTCCTCCCTCGTTCGTGCGCCCGGCGGACACCGAGAGCACTGTGACATGTCACATCGTTCTTCGGGCATCATGGCAGGCTCCGCCGGGCGGTCCACAGGTTTCCGGCCGAGGGGCACCCTCGCGCCGATAACCGGCCGTCAATTGGCCTGATCCGCCTGTCATGAGCGGCCCAGGACGGCCGGCGCCCGGCGTCCGGCCACTCGGGTTGATGGCGGGCCGAGGGTGCTGAGGTGGCGTCATCCGCACTGGGACGCAAGGTCGTTGATGAGTCCGCTCACCGGTTTCGCGCCACTGGCCGGGGGGCGGCACACCGTTCACCCCGCAGCTCGGGCGGTGACCGGGTGCTGCACTACTACACCCTGAACGAGGGCACCTGGCGCGCCACCACCCGCTGGCCGGTGGCCGGCACCCGGGCCGCGCGGCTCTACCTGGCCGACGGGAACGCGCTCACCCGGCAGCGCCCGACGGCCACCGCCGCCGGACCGGACGCCGACCTGCTGCGCCTCAGCCCGACCGCGGGCACCGGCCCGTCGGACCGCTGGAGCACCAACCTCAGCGGCGCCCCGGTCAGTTACCCCGACCGCACCGCCGTCGACCGCGAACTGCTCAGCTACGACAGCCCGCCGGTCCGCCAGGACACCCGGGTGACCGGCCTCGGGCGAGTGACCCTCGACGTGACCGGCATCAGCGGCGCGAGCGACGGCGCACTGCACGTCTACCTGGAGCACGTCGCACCGGACGGCCGCGTCACCTACCTCACCGAAGGCCAACTCGCCCTCGCCGACCGGGCGACCACCTCCCGCCGGGAGAACCCGGACTGGCGCCGGCTGCGCACCGCCCGCTGCTACACGAGCACCGACGCGGCGCCGTTCCCGCAGGGCAGGCCCCGGCAGGTGACCCTGGACCCGCAGCCGACCTCCGTCCTCTTCCGGGCCGGCGACCGGATCCGGCTCACCGTCGCGGCCGCCAACCCCGACTCCTTCGAGCTGCGGCCGGCCGACGGCCGGGCCGCCTACACGATCGGCCACGGCGCCGTGCGGCCCTCCTTCGTGGAGCTGCCGGTGGTCGGTTAGCGCCTGCCCCTGTCCTGCCGCTCCCGCCCCGGGCGGGAGCGGCGCGGTCAGTTCCGCACACTCTCCGGCTTCGGGGCCGAGCCGGCGACCACGACCGGGACGGCACGGTGGGCCGGCACGAGGAAGGCGGCCAGGGCGGCCGCCAGACAGAAGAGCGCGAGCAGGGCGAAACCGTTGGTGTAGCCCGAGGCGTAGGGGTGACCGGAGGGCTGGAGCCGGCCGGTGACCAGACCGGTCATCAGGGCCGTGCCGACCGAGCCGCCGATGGTGCGGATATTGGCGTTCATCCCGGTGGCCGCGCCGGTCTGCGCCGCGGGCACGCTCTGGACGATGAGGATGCTCATCGAGGCGTAGGCCAGACCGATGCCGATCCCGAACACGCCTGCCGCCAGGGCGATCTGGCACGGCCGGCCGTGCCAGGCGGCGAGCATCCCGCAGGCCGCCGCGCCCAGCACGGCGCCCACGGTGAGCTGCGCCTTGGCGGGGAAGCGGCCGGCCAGCCGGCCGCTGAGGACGCCGGCGGCGAACATGGTGACCAGCATCGGCAGCATCAGGAGCCCGGCGCCGGTGACGCTCGACGCGAAGCCGTAGCCGGCCGACGAGGGGGTCTGGGTGAAGCCGGGCAGGAACGCCCAGACCGCGTACATCCCGCCACCGAAGAGCAGCGCGGCGGTGTTGGTCGTCCAGACCGCCGGCAGGCGCATGACGCGCAGGTCGATCAGCGGGTGGCGGGAGCGGGCCTCGACCAGGGCCCAGAGGGCGAAGAGGACGACGGCCGCCAGGAGCAGGACGATCACGGCGGGGGAGCCCCAGCCCCACTTCGAGGACTGGCTGACGGGCAGCAGCAGCGCCACCAGCCAGCCCGAGAGCAGCACGGCGCCGAGCCAGTTGACGCTGCCCTCGGCCCGGTGCGGCGACTCGGGGACGAAGCGGTGGGCGATGACGGTGGTGATCGCGACGATGATCACGGGGAACCAGAACAGCCAGCGGTAGTCCAGCGCGCCGACGATCGGTCCGGCCAGCACCATGCCGAGACCGCTGCCCACCGCGATGACGGCGGAGAGGTTGCTGATGGCCGTGGGCACCCGCGCGGCGGGGAACTCGTCGCGGATGATGCCGAAGGAGAGCGGGAACAGCGCCCCGGCGATGCCCTGGACGACCCGGGCCACGATCAGCACGGTGATGTTGGGGGCGAGGGCGGCGACGAGGCAGCCGACCAGGAGCGCGACGAGTGCCGCGACGAGGGTGCGCTTCCGGCCGACGAGATCGCCGATCCGGCCGAGGATGGGTGTGAAGATCGAGGCGGAGAGCAGATAGGCGGTCATCACCCAGGTGGCCGTGGCCTGCGAGGTGTGCATCGCCTGCTGAACGGTCGGCAGGGCGGGCGCGATCAGCGACTGGAGCAGGGCGAACACACCCGCGCCGGTGGCGAGAACGCCGAAGGTACGGCGGTTGGACTGGCGGTTCATCGAACCTTCTCGGGACGTGGGACGCGGGAGGCGGGACGCCGGAGGGGAGGGGATGCCGGAGAGTCGGGCAGGGGCGGCGTGTGGTGGCCGACGGCGGTGGCCGCACGTGGCGGCAGGGCGAAGCCCAGGCCTCACTGGTAAAGTTGAGGCATGCCTCCACATTAGTGGAGGTGAACCTCCGCTCCAACCCGTTGTCCGAAAAGAGACCCCCGTGACGGAACAGGTCGTCAGCGAGTTCCTCGCGGCCCGGCGTCCGCGCCGCACCGACGCCGCGCGCAACTTCGACGCGCTGCTCGCCGCCGCCCGCGAGGCCTTCGCCGAACACGGGGCCGAGGCGTCCCTGGAGGACATCGCCCGCCGGGCCGGCGTCGGCATCGGCACGCTCTACCGCAACTTCCCCACCCGCCGGCACCTCTTCGAAACGGTCTACGCCGACGAGGTCGGCGAACTCAGCCTGGCCGCCGAGGAATTGTCCGCCGAGCCGCCATGGGAGGCGCTCTCCGACTGGCTGCGCCGCTTCGTCGCCCACACCCTGACCAAGCGCGCGATCCGCGAGGCCCTGGCGGGCGAGGAGACGGAGGTCTTCGTGGCCTGCCGCAGGTTGATGTACGACGCGAGCGCACCGCTGCTCCACCGGGCCCAGACGGCCGGCGAGGTGCGCGCCGACATGAGCATCGACGATCTGCTGCGCCTCGTCTCCGGCGTCGGCTCGGTCTCCTTCGCCGACGAGAAGCAGCGCGACCGCGTCCTGTCCATCGCCCTGGACGGCATCCGCACCACGGCCTGACCCCTCGCCCGAGCACCACGGCCGCCCGCCCGCCGTCGCGCCGGCCCCTGCCCGGCCCCGGATGCGGCGGACGCCGCCGTTCGGGTGGTGGTGCGGGGTTCTTCCGGCCCCGCGACCCCGCCGCCGGGCCGGGTCGCGGGGCCGAACGGGGGAGTCTGACCCGGATTGGCGCCAATCGGGTGCCCCGGACGGCGGTCTCCGGTGGCAGCCCGTATGCGCGCGTGCGTAGATAGTGAAGGGTCGCCAGTTCGCGGCGATCTGACTGCTCATCAACTTCAATGCCTGGAAGGGCTTTTCCTCATGCGCACTGTGCACCGCGTCCTGGCCGTCTCCGCTCTCTCCCTCCCGCTCGTCATCGGTGGGGCGACCATCGCCTCGGCTCACGAGGCCGACCACATCCCCGTGGCGAACTTCGACAAGGGGGCATTCGCCGTCGGCCCGAACGGTAGCGCCATCCAGATCACCGATGTCGACTTCGGCCCCGGCGGTGCCTCCTTCCTCAGCGCCGCCCTGGCGATCGGCGCCAACGGCGTCGGCGGCAACTTCACCGAGACCGGCATCAG